>CAZDMM010000466.1:0-6191 GCA_964505845.1 uncultured Caldilineaceae bacterium | reverse complement strand
ATCGCAGCGGAGCTAGGGTATCCGGTAGACCATTCTGCCATTGTGGCCCCCCTGCGGGTGCAGGAGCGAGTGTTGGGCCTGTTAACCCTGGCCCAGCGCCAACCGGAGCGTTATGGAGTTGAGGCCAAAGCCATCATCACCGCCTTTGCCAACCAGGCCGCCATTGCCCTGGAAAATGCCCGGCTCTTTCGGCTGGCCCAAGACGAAGCCCAAATTAGCAGCGCCCTGCTCAAAGTAGCCGAAGCGGCCCAAAGCTTTGACGATTTGGACCGGGTACTGGCCGCAGTCACCCAAATTCCGCCGCTCATGGCCGAGGTGGACCGCTGCGCCATCTGGTTGCAAGACCCGGCCACCGGGATGTTTGAAGCCCAGGCCGCCTTTGGCTTTCCTGCCCCGATGCTTCAATTTTTCCACCAATACCTGCTGCGGGCCGACCGCATCAAGGCTGTGCCCCGCCTCAAACAAACACACGCCCCCATGTTTATTGTAGATGCCTCGCAAGACTCTCGCCTGCCCCACGAGATGGTTACCGGGCTAAATTTGCATACCCTGGCCTTGCTCCCAATCATCGCCCATGAGGATATGCTGGGGATCATGCTGGTAACATTTGCTCACCCGGCCGCACTGCGCGATGATAGCATCCGGCTGATTATGGGCGTGGTGCATCAGGCCGCAGTGGCCATTGAAAGTAAATACCTGTTTGACCAGAAGGCCAGGCAGGAGCGGCTGGCCCACGAGCTTGAAATTGCCCACGATATTCAGGCTAAGCTCATCCCTTCTCATTTGCCGGCGCCGCCAGGCTGGGAGGTGGCCGCCTTTTGGCGCTCGGCCCAGGAGGTTGGCGGCGAGTTTTATGATTTCATCGAGGTTTCGCCCCACCAGTTGGGCATTGTTATCGCCGATGTAGCCGGCAAGGGCATGCCGGCCGCCCTGTACATGGCCTTGACCCGCTCGCTGCTGCGGGCCATTGCGCCCGGCCAAACCGATCCCCAGGCCGTCCTGATCCGGGTCAATGAGCTTTTGGTGCCCGATACCCAGCGCGGCATGTTCGTCTCCCTGTTTTATGCGGTGTTGAATACCCCTACCGGCGCGCTTACCTATGCCAACGCCGGGCACAATCCGCCCCTATTGATGCGCGCCAACGGTCAAACTGAAGCCTTGCGCACGCCCGGCCTGGTCTTGGGCGTTCAGCCCGACATCCAGCCGGTAGTGGAGCAGCGCTACCTGGGGGCCGGGGATGGCCTGGTTTTTTATACCGACGGCGTCACCGAGGTGTTTGATGTCTCCGCCGCCGTTTTTGGCGAGGAACGATTGAAGCTTATTTTGCAGGAGCATTGGAACGAAGGGCCGCAAGTCCTGGTCGAGCGCGTCCGCGAAGCCGTTAACGCCTTCAGCGCCACCGCCATGCCATCTGATGATTTTACCTTATTGGTCATCCGTAGACTGTAGACCGTAGACGGCGCTAAAGCGTACCCTTGCGGTATAGACAGGGAAAGGAAAAACAGACTGATGGGACAAATTGAGAACTTTCAACAGTTGGAAGTGTGGCAAAAAGCGCATCAATTGGTACTTTCCATTTACCGAGTGACCAAGGAATTTCCGGCTGACGAGAAATTTGAACTAGTCTCACAAATGCGGCGGGCGGCTGTATCGGTACCGGCCAACACTGCTGAAGGGTTTAAGCGACGTGGGCCGGCCGACAAAATCCGTTTCTACAATATGGGTGAAACTTCCCTTGAGGAACTAAAGTATTACTTCATTCTATCCAGAGATTTGAAGTATCTCGCCAACATCGAATCTTTAATGTCTGATGCCGAAATGGTCAGTCGCATGCTTTACCGCCTCATTGAAAGCATCAACAATAAACGGTAGACTGTGAATAGTAGACGGTAAATGGTAGACAGTGCATTTTTTCTGTCTATACCGCAAGGGTACGCTTTAGCGCCGACTACCGTCTACTGTCTACCCGGAATGAGGTTACAATGTTTCAAGAACAAACCAAATCTACCTTCACCGTCACTTGCCATTCTGCTCACGGAGTCCGGGTTGAACAACGTGAAGGCATCCTCGAAGACCGCTGGCTGCATAAACTCTTTGTCATCACCCACATACCCGCCACCTGGCCGGCCTGGAAGCTCTTCCTCGGACTGTTGGCGGCGGCGGGACTGGTCTGGCTGATCTCCTGGCCGCTTGGCCCGCTGGCCTGGGCTGCCGCCGGAATTTACCTGCTCTTTGCCCTGGCCGATTGGGCCTTGCTGGCCTGGCTGCCCGCTTCCCAGCGCTCCTATGGCCCCATTGGCCCCCAGCTTTACACCAAAACCGTCCCCCGTATCGGCGTTGCAGTTTTGGTAGCCTTGCTGACCCTTATTTGGCCCAATCTCCAATCTCTAATCTCCACTCTCCCCCTCCTCCTCTTCACCCTTCTCCAACTGGCCGGAACTGCCGTCTATGCCTGGGGGATGCTGCACGAGCCTTTTGCTCTGGAGACGACCCACCTCACCCTCCCCTCGCCCGGCCTGCCTTCCGACGCCCCGCCGCTGCGCCTGCTCCACCTGAGCGATTTGCACGTGGAGCGCTTGACGCCGCGCGAGCGCCGCCTGCTTGATCTGATCCCCCAACTTCAGCCCGACCTGATCGTTATCACCGGCGACTTTCTCAACCTGTCCTATGTGGATGACCCCACCGCGCGGGCCGAGGTGCGCAAAGTGTTGACCAGGCTTACCGCTCCTTACGGCGTGTACGCCACCCTGGGCAGCCCGCCGGTAGATCGCCGCCAGAGCACTCCCTCTCTGTTTGAGGGCACAGCAATTCGCCTGCTGCGGGACGAGGTGGCCGTGCTGAATTTTGGCGATGGCCGCACCCTCTCCCTCATCGGCATGGACTGCGACCATGATTTAGAGGGCGACGCTCGCGTGTTTGAAGCCTTGATCCAATTGGCCCCGAAAAACTCGGCCCGCATCCTGCTCTACCACTCGCCGGAATTGATGCCGGTGGTGCAGCAGCACCCGGTAGACCTGTACCTGTGCGGGCATACGCATGGCGGCCAGGTGCGCCTGCCGCTGTATGGAGCCATCCTCACCAGCAGCGCCCTGGGCAAACGTTATGAAATGGGGCGCTATGTGGAGCAGAATACCACCCTTTACATCAGCCGGGGTATCGGCCTGGAAGGCTTGAGCGCGGTACGTATGCGCCTGCTCTGCCCGCCGGAGATTATCCTATTTACCCTGTTGGGGGTGAACCAGCCCAAAAACGCCAGGTGATAGGCGCTTTAAGTACCTGTCACCTATGAGTAGCAATTTGAGTTAGATACGATTTTTTGTAATTTGAGTGCAAATTTTTGGTGCGATTGACCCTTATCATATCTGGCAACGATAGGAGGGTAATCATCATGGTGAGCCAATTTTTTTACCTGTTTCCCCTGCTGATACTGTTGATGGTTGGGTTGAGCCTGTGGAGCCTGGTTGACCGGCAGCGCTTTACCCGCTTTGAAGGCGATTTGAAACGGGGCTTGATGGTTTGGACAGAGCCGCTCACCTGGGACATGCGCCAATTCCTGGAGATGATGCCGCCCTCGCTGCGGCTGGGCGACGGCTTCATACGCAAAGAGTACACCGAGGTGCTGGTCTCCAAGGAGCAAAGTTTTTGGAACAGCCTCTTCACCGGGCGGCGCGAATATTTGCGCTACGTGGCCTATATCAACTTGAGCGCCCCGGAGAGCCGCATCGAACTGCGCCTGCCTTATTCCACCCTGGCCATGCTGGTGGTAAATTTCATGTTTTTTTTGATTTTCTTCTCATTTATGGCCTTTTATGTGTCGCTGCCGCTGTTTGTCTGGCTGTTCCCGCTGCTGTTTTTGGCAATTTTTGTCGGCTCCATCATATTTAACCACCGGCGAGAACGCACCTATTTGCTAAAGCTGCTCAATCAAGCCAGGGAGTTAAAAAGTTAAGTGAACTTAAAATACCTGTTTTTTCTGCTCCTCATCCTCCCCGGCCTGGCCTGTGGTACCACTCAAAGTGAACCGGACCCTAAACCGGAACCGACTCGCTACAAAGTGGTCCGCTTTAGCAGCGCCACCCCCACCGCCACGCCCCTGCCTACTGCTACCTACACCCCCGCTCCGCCCACGGCCACCCCTACCCAGACTCCAACCGCGCCGCCCCCCAGTCCCACCCCCTCGCCGGTGCAGTCGCAGGGCGATACCTTGCCCAGCGCCACCCCAACCCCACCGCCGGTCGTCGAGTCTGACACCGGCGAACCCGAAGTGGCCGCCATTCAATCAGCCGATGCTATCCCACCAACGCAACCTTCTCCAATCTCTAATCTCCAATCTCCTCCGAGCCATCTTGGCTATGGCGTCCAATTGGCCGAAGCCAAAAATATGGCCCTGGCCGTGCAGGGCGGCTTCAACTGGGCCAAGCACGATCTCAACTTGCGCAAGGACATTAACTTTATCGCCAACGCCGACAATTTGCTCAGCGACCTGCTGATCAAATACGGGGCCAAAAATGTGCTGCTCAAGCTGATCGTCTGGAATGAAGGCGGTCTGCCTGATGCTCCCCGCACCCCCGACGAGATCAGCACCTTTGCGGCCAACGCCGCCAAGGCGGCCGAGTTCATCCACAACCATTATAACGGCTCGTACCACACCATCGCCTACGAAATCTGGAACGAACCCAATCTCAACTATGAGTGGGAGGGCAACCCCAACCCCGCCGAGTATGTCAACCTGCTGCGGGCCGTCTCTGAGGCCATCCGTAAAGCCGATCCCCAGGCAGTGATCGTCAGCGGTGCGCCCTCGCCCGGCGGTGATTACGATGATTTGAAATTTTTGGAGGGAATATACGCCAACGGGGCTAAAGGTTTGATGGACGCGGTGGGGAGTCACCCTTACGGCGGCCCCTGGCCCTTTGATCGTCCAAACGGCGTTGACGCCGCCGGCAACGGCTGGCCCTACTTCCGCAAACCCGAAGCGCAGCGGGCCATCATGGAAAAGTATGGCGATGTCCAGACCCAAATCTGGGCCACCGAATTTAGCTGGTTGGCCGGCGTGCCGGACTGCGACTTTGGCGAGCACACCAAGTGGCAGGTCACTTCCCAGCAGCAAGCCGATAACCTGGTGGGAGCCTTTCAGTACGCCCAGCAGCACTGGCCCTGGATGGGGCCTATGTTTGTGGTATACGATTTTGCCGTCAGCGGCCAGTACGGCCGCTGCCACCCGGCCGCCGGTTACTCTATCCTCCGGCCCAGCCCCAACAGCCCCGATATCCTGACACCGGCCGCCCAGGCTTTGTTTGCCATGCCCAAATATTCGGCCTGGTAGCGCCTGCATCTCTCAAACCAAATTCAAATATTTCTGTGTTAAAATAGTAAAGAGGCGACAGTCAATTTAAGTTACCGCCGCCTGTTCCTTAGCTCAATCTTGGCCCAATAGCCAGCTAATTCTTTTTTTACCGCTTCTACCTTAAGGAGAACAACTACTTGATGAGCCTTATTGGGCAAACCCTCGGTCAATTTCATATTGTTGAATTTATTGGGGCCGGCGGCATGGCCAGCGTTTACAAAGCTTACCAGCCCAACCTGGACCGTTACGTGGCGGTTAAGGTTTTACCGGCCCAACATGCTCTCACCCCCGGCTTCAAAGAGCGTTTCATCCTCGAAGCGCGGGCCGTAGCCCAACTGAGTCACCCTAATATTCTGCCCATTTATGATTTTGGGGTAGAAGGCGACCTCAGCTATTTTGTGATGAAATATGTGCCGGACCTGACTCTGAGCAATTTGATGGGCCAGCCCATGAAATTAAACCTGGTTAGCCATTTTATTGACCAGGTGGCCAGCGCTCTGGACCATGCCCACGCTCGCGGAATTTTGCACCGGGATATCAAACCGGCCAATATGCTGCTGGAAGGGGACTGGTTGCTGCTGGCCGATTTTGGGGTGGCCAAAATCATCGAGTCTAGCACCATCATCACCAGCACCGGGCATGTTTTTGGCAGCCCGGCTTATGTTTCGCCGGAGCAGGCCGAAGGCAACCCGTTGGACCAGCGCACCGACATCTACTCCCTGGGGGTGGTTTTGTATCAGATGGTGGTTGGCCGGGTTCCCTACCAGGATACCAACCCCATGCGGGTGATTTTTAAGCATATCCACGAGCCGCCGCCCACCCCGCGCAGCCTGCGCCCCGATTTACC
>CAZDMM010000465.1:4714-6211 GCA_964505845.1 uncultured Caldilineaceae bacterium | reverse complement strand
ATGACACGCCGTGCTACGGAGCATGACACGCCGTGCTACGGAGCATGACACGCCGTGCTACGGAGCATGACACGCCGCGTCACGTCATGATACGCTGTTTCATGTTCTGACACAGCGTGTGTTCTATTTTAAACCTTCACACCGTCACAATGGGTTAGCAGCGCCGCCTGTGTGTATGAAAAGTGGGGCTTTAACCAGGTTGAAGCCTGGCCCCTTGAAATAAAATGCGTCGCACTCGCTTGCCACAAGTGCGACGCATTTGCCTTTAACTCCATTGGCCGCTTTACCGGCAAAAAATCATCCTTTGCTGCCAGGCAGCCTCACCCAGCGGCATCACGGCAAAGTTTATCAGGCGCTAACGGTCATCCGGGCCAGTTGGGCGGCGCTTAACAAGTGGTGAAAGGTGGTAGTGACCATAATATCACGCAGGTAAGCCTGACATTCCTCATAAGTCCCCTGCTTGACCTGGTTTTCAAACTCATCGTAGTACCAGCCGCGAGAAAAGGTGTCCGGCTTTTCCCACCAGCCTGCATAACCATATTTTCTAATTTGAGCCGTCGTATTATCCGCCGGCACGCCAACAGCATCAAGCACCACACCCAATAAATCAAGTTCCAAATAATTCAAATTGATTTTGCCGGCAAATTCGCGCAGCTTGCGGCTGTGCTCAAAATGCAGTTGCAACAATTTGATTAGAATTTGCTCATCCATTGGTTGATCTCCTTTTATGGCTGCGTTATCACCGCGCCGAACATTATTTATCATTACCCGTACTTTAGTCTATAAACGTCCTTTAATCGTTACAAAAGGCGTTACCAATTGTCGCCGGCCCTATTGAACCTTATCGGGATTAAGGTGACAGGCACTTATCTCGCTTAAATCAGACCGTTTTGAGCCAAATATACCTATTTATAGCGTTCAGAAGTGCCTGTCACCTGGCTTTCGTCTTATTCCCGATAGAGTCTATTGACTTCGCCGTATTTGGTTTTATACTGGAAGCAGGATTCAGCGTGACAGGGAAATGATATGACCAATCAGGAAACGGTGATCCAGGCAATTTATGCGGCCTTTGGCCAAAACGAGTATCCGGGAGACCATTTGTTGCAGGGCAGCTTTGAGGGGTGTGAACCTGGCGAAGCCGTAGCGCCCTTTGTGGGGTTGACCCGGTGGCAAGACATCGGCCCGGAACTGCTGGACCGGTGCTATACCGCCCTGAGCTTTTTTTCTGAAGCCGGGCTGCGCTTCTTTCTGCCGGCTTACCTGGCGGCCGATGTGCGGGAGCAACTGCAAACCGCCGAGCCTTTGTTTGTGTTAATCCACGGCTTTAGCCAGGTGGAGTTTCAGCACCAAACCCCGGCCGGACTGTTTGTGCGCCTGAGCGGGTACAACGTCCTCATGAACCCCCGGCGCTATGGAGCCATGACTTTTTACGACTACGCCCGCTGGCGCCTGTCAATTTTTACCCGTGAAGAAGCCCAGACAATTGTGGCTTACCTG
>CAZDMM010000465.1:0-4704 GCA_964505845.1 uncultured Caldilineaceae bacterium | reverse complement strand
GCCGCCATCGAGGCTGCCCTCAGCAGGTATTGGCTGGAGCGGGCGGCCCAGGCGCCCACCGCCGCAGAACTGCGGCGGCGCCTCCAGGAAGAGGCAGCCTACCTGGCTGCCATCAGCGCCAGGTGAGGCCGGCCGGGCCAATAGGCCCAAACCCATCGCCTTTTTTAGCAGGTTAATGGGCACGGCGATACCAATAAACGCTAAAGCCGGCGATGAGACCTAGCACGGCCAGGATCGGGCCGGAGCAAAAGAAGGCGGTCATCGCCGCCTCCAGTGCTTTGTCGTGTACATTGGTTGAGAAGACGCTCACCAGGAGCCATCCCAAACCTACCCCAACCCCATAACCAATCACTCCGCCCAGCAGGGCCAATCCGCTTGCTTTTAAGAAGGACATTGAACCTTTAATGGGTGGCTAATTTAACAGCTTCATCAATATTGACCGGGCCAAGGGCAAAATCGCGCCGTTGATGCACGCCTTTAATATAACGGATAGAGCCGGAGAGGGCGCGGATGACCACGCTGTGCGAGGTTACCCCGCCTTGCCGGTCGTAGTGAATCCCCTCCAACAGCGCGCCGTCGGTAATGCCGGTGGCGGCAAAAAAGGCATCGTCCGATTTGATCAGGTCATCCAGGCTTAACACCTGGTCAAAATCTTTACCCAGCGCGGCCAGCAGGCGCTGGTGTTCCGCTTCACTCTGCGGGGCCAGCCGGGCCTGCATCCCACCACCCAGAGCCTTGACCGCCGCCGCCGCAATCACCCCTTCGGGGGTTCCACCAATCCCCATCAGCACGTCAATCCCGGTGCCGGGGATAGCCGCCATAAGCGCCCCGGCTACATCGCCATCGGTAGACAGGGAAATGCGCGCCCCGGCCTGCCGGATTTCGTCAATCAAAGCCTGGTGGCGCGGCTTGTCAAGCACAAACACGGTTAGCTCATTGACCCGCCGGCCCAGGGCCTCGGCAATGCGGTGCAGGTTTTGCGTGGTGGAGAGGTTCAGGTCAATGGCCTCCCGGCCCGGCTTTTCTACCACAATTTTTTGCATGTACAGCGAGGGGCCGGGCTGCCACATGCCGTTTCGCTCGGTAATAGCGATTACCGAGATGGCGTTGGGCCGGCCCAGGGCCAGCAGGCGAGTGCCTTCCACCGGGTCAACCGCCACGTCTACCTGGGGCGGATGGCCGCTGCCCACTCGCTCACCGTTGTAAAGCATGGGGGCTTCGTCCTTTTCGCCCTCACCGATGACTACAATCCCATCCATTTCGATGGTTTGCAGCACGGCCCGCATGGCGTCCACTGCGGCTTGATCGCCGGCCTCTTTGTTGCCCAGGCCCATGTAGTGGGCCGCAGCCAGCGCCGCCGCTTCGGTCACTCGCACCAACTCCATGGCCAGATTTCGATCAGGTCTTATCACGGTAGGCTCCTTCGAAAATAGCCCTCACCCCCAACCCCTCTCCCCGCTCTGCGCGCCTTTGGCGTGGGAGAGGGGAGTCGCGTCAGCGACGGGGTGAGGGATTTTCATCGTCGGTGGCGTGCCGCAGGTTCGTGGACACTCCTCAGCAAAACATTACACCCCCTAAGCTTAGGGGTTTTCACGCATGATGCAAATTAACGGCCTGGGGAATCAGCCGGGGAAAGGTCTTTTGATCTTGGCCGGACTTGTGCTATCATTTTAGCCTCATCTGCATAATAAACATTATCGGGATTAAGGTGACAGGCGCTTATCGGACTACCCATGGAGCTTATTTGACCAAAGCAAATCTATATTTAGCGTTCAGAAGTGCCTGTCACCTGGCTTTTCCTTATTTCCGATAGAGTCTAATGCCACAGCAAAGGATGGTGAAATTATGCCGGGTTGGTTAGCAGTTGTTGTGCTCATGCTGTTGGTAGGCTGCACGGCCACAGAGACCACCGTAACGGCCACGCCGGGGACGGCTCAAACCGAACCCATCAAGATTGAGGATTTGGATGTGGCGACCGGCCAGACGGTTTATGTGCCGGCCTACTCGGAGATTTATTATGCGCCCGGCCGAACCCTGGGCCTGGCAGTTACACTCAGCATCCACAATACCGATTTAAACCGCCCGATTGTGGTCACGGCGGTGCGTTATTATAACGCCCAGGGGCAGTTAGTTAAAGATTTTCTGGCCCAGCCCCAGCAGTTAGGGCCGCTGGCCGCCGCCGATTTTTTTGTCGAGCAGCATAACAGCGGCGGTGGGTTAGGCTCAAACTTTATTGTGGAATGGGTGGCCGAGCGGCCGGTTTACGAGCCGGTGGTTGAAGCGGTGATGATTGGCACGATCAGTTCCCAGGGCATCTCCTTTATCAGCCCCGGCCGGGTGGTGACTCAGACCGGCGAAAAGGCGGCTGCTAATTGATAAAATTAGCCCACTTACGGTATAATGGCCCATCATCCCGCTGACTCTTTCATATCGTCACGTTCGGAGTTGAGAGTGTGACAGAACTGCAATTTGCCTCGATTCACGGAGTCGCCCTGCATTATGTTTATGAAGGCAACCCCGGCGGCGCGCCGCTGGTCTTCATCAACTCGCTGGGTACCGATCTGCGCATCTGGGCCGGGGTTGTCCCCTTTTTTACCGCTCACCACCCTGTCATCCGGTTTGACAAACGGGGGCACGGGCTGTCGGACTGCCCGCCAGGCCCCTACACCATCAGCGCCCTGGCCGATGATTTATCTGGCCTGCTGGATTACTTGCACCTGGAGGCGGTCATCTTAATCGGGGTTTCCATCGGCGGTATGATTGCGCTGGATTTTGCCGGCCGCCGCCCGGAGCGAGTCAAGGCGCTGGTGCTGTGCGATACCGGCCCCAAAATCGGCACAACCCAGGCATGGAATGAGCGCATCGAGGCCATCCGGCAAAACGGCATGGCTTCCCTGGCCGAGACCATCCTGGGACGCTGGTTTTCAGCCGGCTTTATCAGCCAGCAGCCGGCCCGCTATCGCGGCTACTATAATATGCTCACCCGCATGCCGGCCGAGGGCTATACCGCCGCCTGCGAGGCCATTCGAGAGGCCGATTTGAGCGCGGTGGTGGGCAGTATTGCGGCCCCCGCCCTGGTGGTCGGGGGAATGGAGGATTTAGCCACCCCGCCCGATTTGGTGCGCAGCCTGGTCGAAGCGCTGCCGCAGGCTCAACTGGAGCTGCTGCCGGGGGTGGCCCACCTGCCCAGCATCGAGCAGCCGGCGCTGCTGGCGGCCAGGATTCAACAATTTTTAAGCGAGCATGGCTATGTCTGATCCAAAATTTGAGCAGGGGATGAAGATCCGGCGTGAGGTTCTGGGCGACGCCCACGTGGACCGGGCCGAGGCCAACAAAACCGACTTTGACGCCGATTTTCAACGCTTCATCACCGAAACCGCCTGGGGGGCGGTCTGGGCGCGGCCGGGGCTGGAACGCAAAACCCGCCATCTGCTCACCATTGGCCTGCTGGCCGCTTTGGGTAAAGAGCAGGAGTTGGCCATGCACATCCGGGCCACTCAAAATACCGGGGTCACCCCCAACGAGGTCAAAGAGGTGCTGCTGCAAGTGGCCGTTTATGCCGGTATACCGGCCGCCAACTCTGCTATAGCGGTGGCCAAGAAAGTCTATGCGGACTTGGCGGAAGATTCCGAGTAGTGAGTAATGAAAATACTTTTCGACGGTCGGCGGTCTGCCGTCGGCAGTCTATTGTTCAGGAGGGCATCCAATGCCATCACCACAGCCAAGTTCGCTCGATTGGAGCATCCAGCCGCCCTATTTGCACCCACCCTATGCTTCTACCGTCAAGCGCGCCCCACAAGAGTTGCTGATTCCGCTACCGCACACCCTCTCTGAATTGACCGGGCCGGTGTACGGGTACGATGACCTCAAACCGCTGGACAACGATCTGACTCGCAATGCCGTGAAAAACGGCCAGCCCATTGGCGAGCGCATCATCGTGGTAGGCCGGGTGCTTGATGAAGGTGGCCGCCCTGTCCCCAACGCCCTCATTGAAATCTGGCAGGCCAACGCCTGCGGGCGCTACATCCACAAGAACGACCAGCACGACGCGCCGCTTGATCCCAACTTTACCGGGACCGGGCGGGTGCTCACCGACCAGAACGGCGAGTATCGCTTTACCACCATCAAGCCGGGCGCCTACCCCTGGCGCAATCACCTCAATGCCTGGCGTCCACCGCACATTCATTTTTCACTGTTCGGCGTCAACTTTCTCTCCCGGCTGGTCACGCAAATGTATTTTCCGGGCGACCCGCTGCTGCCGCTCGACCCCATCTACAACGGCATCCCCGATGAAAACGCCCGTCAGCGGCTCATCTCTCACTACGCCCACGACATCACCACCCCGGAGTGGGCATTGGGCTATCGCTTTGATGTTGTCCTGGCCGGCAGCCGCCAGACGCCATTTGAGACGTAAGAAGCAGAACCGGGATATATCGCCGGTCATCGAAAATCTTTTCGCATCGTTGACCGCAGACCGGAGACCGGGTTTTTATATCTTGCCGGTCTCCTGTCCCCGGTCTCTTTTCGAGGAGTATTCATAAGCCCATGGCACGCCACCGGCGACAAAGAATTCTACATGACACCTGGCACGTGACACTTGACACGTGACACGATTTATGAGGAGTAATGATACTATGCTACCCCAAACCGCCAGCCAAACGATTGGCCCCTTCTTTCATAACGGCCTGATTCTAGGCGGTGAGA
>CAZDMM010000464.1:1277-6225 GCA_964505845.1 uncultured Caldilineaceae bacterium | reverse complement strand
CTGGAAGCGATCCTGGGCCATCTGGCCGATGGGAAGCAGCAGTGATTGGTAATTGGAGATTGGAGATTGGAGATTAGAAATCTCCAATCTCCAATCTCCAATCTCATTTTCGAGGAGAAACCATGAGCACACTTCTGATTAAAAATGCCTCTACCCTCATCACGCTCGACAGGCAACGCCGCCGGCTGCGGAACGCGGGCTTGTTTGTGCGCGACAACGTGATTGAACAAATCGGCTTGAACGAGGAATTGCCTGCCACCGCAGACGAGGTGATTGACGCGACGGGCCTGGCTATCCTGCCGGGGTTGGTCAACACCCATCATCATTTCTTCCAATCGCTCTTTCGGGCCGTGCCGGGGGCGCAGGATCACGGCCTGTTTGATTGGCTGGTGCGGCTCCTCCCCATTTATGGCGAATTGACGGATGAGGCGGTCTACATTTCCACGCTCACCGCCACCGCCGAGATGATCCTGTCCGGCTGCACCACCAGCAGCGACCACTTGTACCTCTACCCCAACGACTCCACCCTCGACGCCCAGATACGGGCCGTGCGCGAAATCGGGCTGCGCTTTCAGGCCACGCGAGGCTCGCTCTCGCTGGGCCGGAGCAAAGGCGGCCTCCCGCCCGATCACGTGGTAGAGGATGAAGACGACATCCTGGCCGACTCCCAGCGCGTCATCGAAAGCTATCACGACCCGGAGACTTTCTCGATGCTGCGGGTCGGCCTGGCCCCCTGCACCCCCTTTACTAACACCAAACAATTGATGCGGGAGTCGGCCCGGCTGGCCCGCTCCTATAAAAATGTGCGGCTGCACACTCACGTGGCCGAGACGATGGATGAAGAGGTTTACTGCCTACGCGAATTCAACCAGCGCCCGGCGGCCTATATGGAGGAAGTGGGTTGGGTTGGCCCCGATGTGTGGTGGGCGCACAGCATCTTTGTCAATAGCGACGAAATCAAAATGCTGGCCGAAACCGGCACCGGCGTGGCCCACTGCCCTTCATCAAATATGCGCCTGGGATCGGGCATTTGCCCGGTGCGGGAGATGCTGGATGCGGGGGTCAAAGTGGGCATTGGGGTGGACGGCTCCGCCAGCAACGACACCGGCCACGTCATCACCGAAGCGCGCAACGCCGTGTTGCTGCAACGAGTCAAAAATGGGCCGGCCGCTTTCAGCGTCGAAGAAGGTTTGGAACTGGCAACCCTGGGCGGCGCGGCGGTGTTGGGCCGCGAGGCCGAGCTTGGCTCGCTGGCTGTGGGCAAAGCGGCCGATTTCATCGGCGTCAATCTCAATACCCTGGCCATGGCCGGCGGCGCGGTGCATGACCCACTGGCGGCTTTGTTATTATGCCGAGTGGATCGGGTTGATTTGTCGGTCATCAACGGCAAAATTGTGGTCCGCAACGGCGAGCTGCTCACCGTGGACCTGGGCCAACTCATCGCCCGCCACAACGCCCTGGCCGCCGAGTTTGTCGGTCGCCACCCGGAGCCGGAGCGGTTTAAGCTGGTGTAAGACTCAAAGTCATCAAAAGAGGAGATTCACCTATGACTGACGATCAAGCTGTCAGCCAAGCCCGTTGGGAAGGACGAAACAGCACCAAAGATGCCTTACGGAGCGAGGTTTGGTCTACCCTGGAAAGCGAAGGGTATGCCATCGGCTCGGTGTGGAGCCGCATCCCCAACTTTACCGGCGCGGAGCAAGCCGCGGCCCGGCTGGCCGAGCTGCCCATCTGGAAAAACGCCCAAGTGGTCAAATCCAATCCCGATGCGCCCCAAATTCCGGTGCGGCTGCGGGCGCTGCAAGAGGGCAAGCTGCTCTATACCCCCGTGCCGGAACTGGTCAAAGATTTTCCCTTTTTGGAACTGGACCCGGCGGTGCTGCGGCAGCGCGGCGTCCCCTTTGAGGTGGCCGCTACCTCCGACGGCGCGCTGGAGCATGGCCGCAAGGTCAACTTTCAGGACATGCAGCCCTTTGATTTGGTGGTGGTCGGCTGTGTGGCGGTGACCCGCAATGGAGGACGCACCGGCAAGGGCGGCGGCTTTGCCGATTTGGAGCTGGGCATCTTCCGCGAGATGGGGTTGGTCAACCCCGGCACGCCCATCGTCACCACCGTTCACCCGCTGCAAGTGGTTGAAAATGAGCGGGTGGTGATGGTGGCCCACGATTCCGCCCTGGATTGGATTATCACTCCGGACGAAGTCATCGAAACCCGCACGCCTTATCCCCAACCGCGTGGCGTTCATTGGGAGGCCATCCAGCCCGACCAATACGCCAATATTCCTTTCCTGGTCCATTTAAGAGAGGTCTTAATCAAAAATAAATAAGCGATTTTTTGACAAGCCGGAATTTTCCCCTATACTACTGGTCAGACCAGTCAGACCAGTAAGACCATTATTCCTAATTCCTTGAGGAACAGTGTTGTACCCAGGCTATAAGCTAAGCGTTGCCAACGAAACGGTAGAGCGCATTGCGGACATGATTCGAGCCGGTAAATATGCGCCCGGCGACCGTCTGCCCGGCGAGCGCAGCCTGGCCGAACAGTTGAAGGTAGGCCGCACCTCGGTGCGAGAGGCTATCCGCCGGCTGGAAACGATGGGCCTGGTGGAGTCGCGGCACGGGCTGGGCACCTTTGTTAAAGACCCCAGCCGCGAAGTGATCCAGGCCACTTTGTTCCCCCACAGCCTGGCCACCCAAGAAACCCAGGAAAAGTTATTCGATCTGCGCGAGATTATCGAAGTGGAGGCAGCGGCGCGGGCCGCCCAACGCGCTACCGCCGATCAGATTGCGACCATGCAAAAATGGCTGCACCGGGTAGAAACCAGCATCGCCCGAGAAGACGCCACCGGGCTGATTGTGGCCGACGTGGAATTTCATCGCCAAATCATCATTGCCACCGGCAACGACATCCTCATCAATCTGATGGACAGCATCGTGGATTTGCTACGCGAGATGCGTCTGGATAGCACCAAAATCCCCCAGGCGTTGCCGGAAATCATTGCCGGCCACCGGATGGTTATGGCTGCCATCGAAGCCCACGACAGCGAGGCGGCCCGGCAGGCCATGCGCGATCATCTGGCGATCATCAGAGCGCGCGTCAAAAATTTTTGGATCGAAAAAGAGATAGGAGAAATTTATGCCAACCCCCATTATTGATTGCCTCACCCATATCAGCCAAAGCGCCGACGACGTTATTGGCTGGGGGCCGCGTTTTTTGGCCGAGGATTTGCTGGCCCAAATGGACGCGCCTCGCCAGGTGTTGGGGCAGCCGGCCCGCATTGACCAGGCGATTGTTTTTCCGGCCCTGGGCCAGACCGTGCCCACCTCAACCCTGTCGTTTGAGGAGCAGCATCGCTACGTGCGCGACAGCGTAAAGAAATATCCCGACCGCTTTATCGGCGGCATCGTTATCCACGCCCGGCTGTGGAGCGACGGGGTCAAAGCCACCATCCGGGGTATGGTGCGGGATGAAAATTTTAAAATGTTTTACATCCACCCCTCACTGCATAAATATTGGCTGCCCATTCAAACGCCCAGCGAGGGCGAGGGAGCCAAACAGATGCTTTACCCCATCTTTGAAACGGCCCAGGAGTTGAACGTGCCGGTTTTGATTCACACCGGCGAGCAGCCCTACGCCGTCCCCGCCACCGCCGATTTTACCGCCAGCGCCTTTCCACAGGTCAACTTTATTTTGGCTCACCTGGGCACGCAGGGCGAGATGTTCACGGTGGAGTCGGTGTTGGTGGCCCAACGCCACCCTAATGTTTACCTGGAAACCAGCTTTGGCATGCCCCATATGTTGATTGAAGCGGTTCACTCGCTTGGCCCGGAGCGGCTTATCTTTGGCAGCAACTGCCCGCCCCTGGAACCCACCCAACAGTTGATGAATGTGGAAGAGGCGCTCACCCTGGAGCCGCCCATCGGCATGAGCCTGCCCGCCGAGGGAGTCCGTAAAGTGATCGGCGGTAATTTGGCGAGGTTGTTGGGGGTGTAGGAGTGCGTTAAACGTTAAACGTTGAACATTTAACGCACTACGTACGCACCACGACAGAAGAATTCAAAGAAAGGATTATCAACGTGAACTATACAATTGTTGATCCGCACTGCCACATTATCCCCCACCGCGAGCCGGTGTGGGGCTGGGGGCCTCGCTTCCTGGTAGAACAACTCATCGCCATGATGGACAAAGGTTACGAGGTGATGGGTGAAATCAAGCGGGTGGAAAAAGCGGTGGTGATGACCGGCCTGGGGCTGACCTCGGTAGACCACCGCAGCCTGACCGAAGCCCACCAATATGTGCTGGAAAGCATCAAAAAATACCCGGAGCGGCTCTATTTTAACCCGGTCATCAACCCGCGCGCCTGGGTTCCCGACCAGCTCGACGTGATTCGGCGGTGGAAGGACGAGTACAACGTTTGCATGCTCAAGCTGCACCCCAGCATGCACAACTATTACCTGCCCACTTACAGCCCCTTCCCCGGCGAGGAAAGCAAAAAGCTGGTTTACCCGGTCTTTGAGCTGGCCCGTGAGTTCGGTGTGCCGGTGATGATCCACATGGGCGAGTCGCCCTACTCGGTGCCGGCCCAGATTGCGCCGGTGGCCGAGGCCTTCCCCGATGTGCCGATTATCTGCGCTCACTCCGGGGCCAACAACATCCCCAGTAACGCCCTGGATGCCATCCTGCTGGCCCGCACCCACAACAATGTTTACCTGGGCACCAGTTGGGTGCAGGCGCCGGAACTGGTGCAAATGTATTACGCCATCGGCCCCGGCAAGATTATTTACGAGAGCGACTGCTCGCCCCAGGCCATGGGCCAAACCCTGCGCATGGTCACCAATCTGCACCTGCCGCCGCCGCTGGGCGTGGGGGCCAGCAAGGATGAAGTATACATGATGATCGGACGCAACGCCGCCGAGTTGTGCCACATCCCCCTGCCCTAGACTCAGGG
>CAZDMM010000464.1:0-1267 GCA_964505845.1 uncultured Caldilineaceae bacterium | reverse complement strand
ACATATGACACTATCACAAATGTGCCAATTAGATTATCGTAAATCCAAAAGATTGGTTGTCAGACGACTAATCTCCCCGACTCCGATTAGCTGGCTCATCCCCCCTGGCCGCGTTCTTCAGAAATTAGTATAGAAAATTTATCCTAACAAATCTTGAGGAGAAACAAAGACAATGAATACCAAGCTGTTTCAAAAAGATTTCATCACCACTCAGGATTGGACCGTAGAGGATTTAAACACCATGCTCGACCTGGCCTTTCGGCTCAAGGGCGAGTTTGGCATGGGCGTCCCCCACGACCATATCCTGCGGGCCAAAACGCTCTACATGCTCTTTTTTGAAGAGAGCACCCGCACCCGCAACTCCTTTGAAACTGGCATGACCCAACTGGGCGGCCACGCCGTTTTTTTGACCCCCAAGGCTACCCAAATTGGGCACGGCGAAAACGCCAAAGATACCGGCATTGTGCTCAGCAGCTACGGCCATGCCATCGCCATTCGAGATTGCCGCACCAACGTGGGACAAAAATACCTGTACGAAATGGCCCAATACGCCGACGCCCCTATTTTTAACATGCAGGATGATGTAGACCATCCCTGCCAGGCCATGGCCGATTTGATGACCCTGATGGAGTTGTTTGGCCGGGATTTGCGCGGCCGCAAATTTGTTATCTCCTGGACATATGCCCCCAAATATGTGCGCCCGCTCAGCGTGCCCCAATCGCTGGTGTGGTTGATGCCCCGCTTTGGCATGGATGTTACCCTGGCTTACCCCGAAGGCTACCACCTGATGCCCAATGTGATGGAAGCGGCCCGCAAAAACGCCGAGATGGCCGGCGTCACCCTGACCGAAACCCACGATATGGAAGCCGCCTTTGAAAACGCCGACTTCCTCTATCCCAAATCCTGGGGGCCGATCATGGTCACCGAGGAAGAAGCCGAAGTGGAAGCCATGGCCGCCAAAAACCAAAGCTGGCGGGTCACTCAGAAGAAGATGAACCTGGCCAAAAAGCATGCCGTTTACATGCACTGTATGCCGGTAGATCGCGGCCACGAGGTGGATGATGAGGTGATTGACGGCCCGCAGTCGGTCATCTACAAGCAGGCCGAAAACCGGCTGCATATTCAAAAGGCGCTCATGGCCCTGACCATGGGTGGCCGCGCCTGAATCTCTATATCATTGGGGTGTGACCAATTTGAGTTGTAGTATAGGGACTTGTGCCCGTTTTAGGCTTTACAAACGCCCACAAGGGGCTTTACTACCCCAATT
>CAZDMM010000463.1:0-6287 GCA_964505845.1 uncultured Caldilineaceae bacterium | reverse complement strand
ATGACCAGCAGGCCATTCAAATCTGTCAAAAACTGCTGAGTTTCCTGCCCAGCAACAATGTGGAAGATGCGCCCGAATACGGCACAGGTGAAATTGTCTTTGCCGAAGATAAAGCGCTCAACACGATTATTCCCGATGACCCCCGCGAAAGCTATAACATTAAAGATGTATTGGTGCGCCTGATTGATGGCGGCGATTTTTTAGAAGTTCAAGAGCACTTTGCGCCCAATGCCGTTATCGGCTTTGCCCGGATCAACGGGCAGTCGGTGGGGATGATTGCCAACCAGCCGATGGTCTCGGCGGGGGCGCTGGATATCAATGCCTCGGACAAAATTGCCCGTTTTGTTCGCTTTTGCAATGTTTTTAACATCCCCCTCATCACCCTGGTGGATGTGCCCGGTTTTCTACCCGGCGTGCAGCAGGAATACGGCGGCATCATCCGGCACGGGGCCAAAATGCTCTTTGCCTACTCGGCGGCCACCGTGCCCAAAATTACGGTGATTTTGCGCAAAGCTTACGGCGGCGCATACCTGGCTATGTGCGGCAAAGACCTGGGGGCCGACCGGGTGGCGGCCTGGCCCACCGGCGAGGTGGCCGTCATGGGCGCAGCCGGGGCGGTCAACATCATTTATGGCAGTGAAATCAAAAAAGCCCAAGATCCCGAAGCGGCTCGCAAGAAATTTATTGCGGCGTATGAAGCCGAATTTGCCAATCCGTATGCAGGTGCTGCCCGGAATCTCATTGATGACGTGATTGAACCCAAAGATACCCGGCGCTATCTCAGCCTGGCCCTGGAATCGCTCCGGACCAAACGAGAAATCCGGCCCCAGAAAAAGCATGGCCTGATCCCTTTGTAAAAAAGGTAAAACTATGGATAACCAAACTCTGCTGATTTTTAGCTTGCAGTTGACCATCATCGGGATGGGAGTGGTCTTTTTTGCCCTGACCTTGATCATCTATGTTTTGAAGCTGGCCGACCGTCTCACCCCCTGGCTGGTAAAACTGGGGGGAACCGGCAAGCATGGGCACGCTGCCCCCGTTGAAACACCCGATGTCTTGGCGCCCGAAGTGATGGCGGTCATATCGGCCGCGGTGGCAGTGGCCATTGGTAAGCGAACACGGATCCGGCGGATTCGCTACCGCAGCGCCCAGCCAGGTGCGGCCTGGTCGGTACAGGGCCGCGCCAGTATTATGGCTTCGCACAATGTGAAGCGTTAATTTCAAACCGGTCAGGTATGACTCAATTTCTGACCATAAACCCGCTCCAAATAATGAAACGATTACTCTATTTTTATTCCCAGGGAGGACCTATCCGTGAAAAAATTACGTGTGACTGTTAACGGGGTCAGCTATGACGTTGAGGTAGAAGTTTTAGAAGACGACGATGAGGGAGGTTCAGCCTATGGCTACGGTATGACCTCCGTTATCCCTCCAGTAGCGTCACAGATGATCAGCAGCGGGATGGCGCCGACCCCGGCCAAGCCGGCTGCTCCTTCCACTCCATCCAGCGGCGCGGCCAATGAGTTGACTTCGCCGATTGCCGGAGTTGTCCACGATCTTAAGGTTAAGGTTGGCGATAAAGTCAAGGAAAATCAGCCGGTGGTGGTGATCGAGGCTATGAAGATGAATACCAACATCAGCTCACCGGTCAACGGCACCGTGAAGGAAATTATGGTTAAAGCCGGCGACCCGGTGCAGCAAGGCCAGGTTTTGATCATTTTTGAGTAGCGCCAAAGGAGGCAATCCGTGGAATTCTTTAACGAAATCGGCCAGGAGGTGTGGGGCTACATCCAATACACCGGCTTTGCCAATATGAGCTGGGGCAATGTCATCATGATTCTGGTGGGCTTCTTCTTTTTATACCTGGCTATCACCAAAGATTATGAACCCATGCTGCTGGTGCCGATTGGTTTTGGCATTGTGGTAGGCAACATGCCCTTTGTCAAGGGCCTGCAAATTGGGATTTACGAGGAAGGCAGCTCGCTCAATTACCTTTATTTTGGGGTGGTCAAGGGCGTCTACCCTCCCCTGATCTTTTTAGGTATCGGGGCCATGACCGATTTTTCGGCCTTGATTGCCCAGCCGCGCTTGATTTTGTTGGGCGCAGCCGCCCAAATTGGCATCTTTATGACCTTGATCGGGGTCATCCTGGTGGGTACCATTGTGCCGGGAGGTATGGGGTTTACTGTAGATCCGGCCAACCCTGATATGGTCTCATCGGTTCGCTTGCTGCGGGCGGCCGCTTCGGTGGGTATCATTGGCGGGGCCGACGGGCCAACGGCCATCTTCTTAACCACCCGCCTGGCCCCAGATTTACTGGGCGCGATTGCCGTATCGGCTTACTCCTACATGGCCCTGGTTCCGGTTATCCAACCGCCAATCATGCGGCTGTTGACCACCCGGGAAGAGCGCCTGATCCGCATGCCTCCACCGCCTACCCCCTCCAAGCTGCAGCGCATCCTGTTCCCAATCATTGCCATGATCATCTGTGTGCTGATTGCGCCTGGCGCTCTGTCGCTGTTGGCCTTCCTATTTTTTGGCAACATTTTGAAGGAGTGCGGCGTGACCGAGCGGCTGGCCCGCACCGCTCGCAACCCCTTCATTGATACCGTTACCATTCTGCTTGGCTTGACTGTTGGGGCCAGCACCCAGGCCGATACCTTTTTAAAACCGCAATCGGTGGCTATTTTTGTCCTGGGCGCTTTCTCTTTTGGAGTAGCAACGGCGGGTGGGGTGTTGTTTGCCAAACTTATGAATGTCTTTTCTAAAGATAAGATCAACCCACTCATCGGTTCGGCCGGGGTGTCGGCGGTGCCAGACTCGGCCCGTGTCTCTCAGATTGTGGCCCATGAAGAAGACCCCAACAATTTTGTTTTGATGCAGGCGATGGGGCCGAATGTGGCCGGTGTGATTGGCTCGGCGGTGGCCGCCGGGGTATTGCTGTCGGTGGTTGGCCAGTTATAAATTTAGCCTATCTCAAAATAATAGATTATACTTGAAGGTGTAAAATTAAGCTGCACAGGGTGTGCAATTTAGGCAACCTGGCCTGACAAGCCTTAACGCTCAGAAGTGCCCATTCTGATTAGCGGGAAGGCTGCGTTGTTTACTCAATTTGATTCTTAAATGTGACAGAGAGTGATTATGCCCCACGTGTTACCCCTTATTGAGCCACATCTTTCTCCAAATTTAGAACTGCCGCTCTGGTCTATCATCCCTTTTGCCGGCCTGCTGTTGACCCTGGGCGTTATGTCATTTATAGCCGCCAACTATCCTCACAGCTCGGCCGGCAAATTTTGGGAGAGCAACCACAACAAGCTGATTCTGGCCCTGCTGTGGAGCTTGCCGGTGCTGCTGCTCTTTTTTTCATTGAACGAGTGGACGCCCCTGTGGCACAGCCTGGAGGATTACTTTTCTTTTATTACCTTACTGTTTGCCTTGTTTGTGATTTCTGGGGGTATTTACCTGGAGGGCGACCTCAAAGCCACGCCGCTGGTCAACAGTGTTTTTCTGGCCCTTGGGGCCGGGCTGGCTAACCTGATCGGCACTACCGGGGCCAGTATGCTGCTCATTAGACCGGTGCTCAAAACCAATTCTGAGCGAAGCCATACTACCCACATTCCAGTTTTCTTTATTTTCCTGGTGAGCAACATCGGCGGCGCCCTGCTGCCTATTGGCGACCCACCTCTGTTTTTGGGCTACCTGAAGGGTGTGCCCTTCTTTTGGACGCTGAACTTGATTGTGCCATGGTTGGTTGCTGTATTCCTGGTACTGGCTGTCTTTTTTGTTTGGGATACGCTGAGTTATAAAAAGGAAACGACCTACGCTCTAAAGCTTGACCAGATGACCTACCAACCCCTCAAAATCAAGGGGGGAATCAATTTCTTGTGGCTGCTGGGGGTTTTACTGGCGGTGGTGCTGATTACCCCTACCCGGCTAGAGGGCTGGGGGCTGGCTGAAGGGCTGCTCAAATTTTTGCGCGAATATGTGATGCTGCTGATGGCCGGGGCTTCATTTTTAACCTCCCCCATGTCGGCAGAGACCCGCCGGCAAAACAATTTTAACTTTGGCCCGATTCAAGAAGTGGCCTACATCTTCATCGGCATTTTTATCGCCATGATCCCTGCCCTGGAAATTCTCAAGGTACGGGGGGCTGAAACAGGCGTCACTCACCCCTGGCATTTCTTCTGGGCCAGCGGTGGGTTGTCTTCGGTGTTGGATAATGCACCCACCTACCTCACCTTTCTATCGCTGGCGCAGGGCATCGCCCAGGCTACCCCCGACATGTACCCAACCCTGCTGCATTTGCCCGAAGCCCCGGTTCACACCGCCCTGTTAGCCGCCATTTCATTGGGGGCGGTTTTTATGGGCGCTAATACTTATATTGGCAACGGGCCTAACTTTATGGTTAAAGCCATCGCCGATCAATGGGGTTACAAAACACCAGATTTCTTTACCTACATCATCAAATATTCGTTACCTATCCTGATTCCTATCTTTATTGTCATTACTTTGATCTTCTTTTGGGGCTGATTGCTGTATTCACCGGGGGTGGTGACATTAATCCTGAGCAACCACGACATTCATCACTACAGTTTTGCCGTCACTTCTGTTACGCTTTTTAACAAGCGCCTTACAGGGCCGCAGAGGCGTTGAGATAAAGCTCTCAACAAAGGAGATAATTACCACCTACCCACTCACAACAAAACCTGGATAAAGCCAGGTTAAATCAATTTGTAATGCAGCAGTCGGGCCGCTGTTGCGCCGTCATTAGCGACGGTGGAGCAATTGCTTGCTCCTGGGGTCGTACCAGAGATGGTGCGAGGTTAAATCGCTACAGATTAGCAATGTCATGAGACTCTGACCAGAGTCCATCGCAGTTATATCGGCCCGGGGTTCCTTAAAATTAGGCAGCCTGGGCCATTCTGTTAGAGCACCGACCCGGTTAGTTTGGTTGCCTGCTCAAGCCAAAGTTGAGCGCCAACCAAACTAACTTGCAGGCTGTTGGCTTGCCAGATTTTTCTGGATAAGCTGATTGGCCGTTTGGTGCTTTTTTTTTGCCCTTTTAAATTTGTAATATTTTTAGCCAACTATAGGGAGATGCCCATGACCCTCCAAACAACTTTAACTCTGACAATTCTAATCTATGGAATTGCCATATTCATTTCTTTCCTGGTCGCGCTTTTAATCAAAGGATTATACCTTACTATGAATTTGGTGGAGCGCAGGCAGCAGCGTACCCCGGAACCAATCGCCCCAGCCCCATCCGGCGAGGAACTCTCACCCGAGCTGATTGCGGCTATTTCTGCCGCCGTTACGGTGGCTCTTGGTAAAAAGACGCGCCTTAAACATGTCCAATACCGGGCCACCCGGCCGACCACCGGCTGGTCTATGCAAGGACGTATGACGGTGATGAGTTCGCACAGCGTAAAACGCTAATTACCAGGCCGGACATTGTTGTAACAAGGAATATTAACCATGAACCTGATTGATCTTTTAGCTAACCTTTTTCAAGGTTTTGCCACCTTGTTTGTGGCCGAACCTCAAATTATGGCGGCCAGAGTTGGGCTAATGCTGCTGGGGCTGCTCTTGGTTTACCTGGGCAAAAAAGAAATTCTGGAACCGCTGCTGATGATTCCAATGGGGCTGGGCATGGCTGCAGTCAATGCCGGGGTGCTGTTCTTTCCCGATTGCGCCCACTCCGGCGCTTCCTTGCTCAGTTGCCCGCAGGGAACTCTATTTGTGAACCCATTGGTCAGCAAACCAGAACCACTCATAGGTGTTTTGCAGATTGACTTCTTACAGCCTATTTACACCTTTACTTTTAGCAATGGTTTGATTGCCTGCCTGGTTTTTATGGGTATTGGGGTACTGCTGGATGTGGGCTATTTGCTGGCTCGACCTTTTGAAAGTATGTTCCTGGCCTTGTGCGCCGAACTGGGCACGATTCTCACCTTTCCCATTGCTATGGCGGTGGGCCTCACCCCTAACGATGCCGCTTCGATAGCTATGGTGGGGGGCGCCGATGGCCCAATGGTGCTCTACACTTCTCTGGCTTTGTCCAAAGATATTTTTGTGCCTATTGCCATTGTGGCTTACCTGTACCTGGGCTTAACCTATGGCGGCTATCCCTACTTGATCAAACTGTTAATCCCCAAACGGCTGCGCAGCATCAAAATGACTCCTCCGGAACAGCCGGTTACGTTCTCATCGGGGCAAAAGTTAGCTTTTGCGGTTATTGCCTGCACGGTGTTGTGTCTCCTGTTCCCTGTGGCCGCACCATTATTTTT
>CAZDMM010000462.1:0-6295 GCA_964505845.1 uncultured Caldilineaceae bacterium | reverse complement strand
CACCTCTCCATATTTTAATTAAAAGCACGGCGCTATTGCGCCGCGCAAATGTAAAGTATACTTATAAAGAGACAGGAGTCAAATTAAGCGTAAGAAGATTCAGGGTATCGAAGTAGCAAGGTTGCAGAGTAACAAAATCTGCTACCCTGTTATTGAAATCCCCGCGCGCGCCAAACTTCGTACAAAACCAACCCGGCTGCCACCGAAGCGTTGAGCGACTCGATCCGGCCGGCCATGGGCAATTTGATGAGCAGGTCGCAGGTTTCCTTGACCAGCCGGCTCATCCCTTTGCCCTCGCTGCCAATGACCAGGGCGATGGCTCCGCTCAAATCTGCTTGATGATATGGCCGGGCTGCCGGCGCATTTTCTACCCCCACTACCCAGAGATTGGCTTGTTTGAGCTTGTTCAGGGCTTGTACCACGTTGGCCACTTCGGCTACCCAGACATGCTCCACCGCCCCCGCCGAAGCGCTGACCACGGCCGGAGTGACGCCGACTGAACGCTGCCGGGGGAGGATCAGCCCATGCACGCCGACCACCTCCGCCGTCCGCACTATGGCGCCCAGGTTGTGCGGGTCTTCCAGGTGATCCAGAGCGACGAGAAAAGGCGGCTCTTGCAGTTTAGCCGCCCGCACCAAAACGTCTTCCAGGGGCACCGTAGGATAACGTCCCACTTCCAGGGCCACACCCTGATGTGATTTGGCGAGCCGGTCCAACTCCGGGCGGGGTACCCGCTGCACCGGAACCCTGGCTTCAGCGGCCAAAGCCAGAATCTCGTCCACAATGGGAGCCAGTTCGATAGTATCGGCCAGCAGCACCCGGTGAATATGACGACGCCGCGCCCGAAGACACTCGCGCGCGGCGTTACGGCCGTAGAGAATTTCGCTCATCCAAATCTACCCCCGGCTCACCTTCCAGCCCGTCCCATCGGGCCTGTCCTCCAGTACGACCCCCATCTCCACCAGGCGATGGCGAATAGCGTCGCTGGTGGCGTAATCCTTATTTTTGCGGGCGGCGGTGCGCAGGTCAATTAAAAGCTGGATCAGGCTTTCTTCCAGCCCCACCGAGGCAGCGCCGGTGGAACCGCTGAGGTCGGCCGGAATGATGCCCAAAATGTCGCCGCCCCACACCCGATAAGCCGCGTCAATGGCTTTGAAGGTATTGGCAGAAACCGCCACCTCGCTGTTGAGGAGAGTGTTGACCGCCCGGTTGAAATCAAACAGCACGGCCAAAGCCTGGGGCGTATTGAAATCGTTGTCCAGGGCTTCCATAAAACGAGTTTTGTGCTGGTCAATGATTTTCTCAACTTCCGGGTCAGGTTGACCGGCCGCCTCAGCCCTGGCTAACTTTTGCCGCACCAGCGCCACCGTGCCAAGCAACCGCTCATGGCCTTTAGCCGCGCTCTTGAGGGCCTCATCACTGATATCGGTGTTTTGGCGGTAGTGGCTGCCCAAAATAAAGAAGCGCAGTGCCAGCGGCGCATACCCCTGCGACAGTTTGGCGTGGTTGCCGTTGAGCGCCTGCTGGATGGTCAGCGAGTTGCCCAGGCTCTTGCCCATTTTGACCCCTTCAATCGTGACCATGTTGTTGAGCAGCCAGTAGCGGGCAAAGTCGCCGCCGTAAGCGGCCTCGCTTTGGGCCACCTCGCTCTCATTGTGCGGAAAGATGTTTTCCAGGCCGCCGCCGTGAATGTCAAAGGGCAGACCCAGATATTTGCGGGCCATCACGGTACATTCGGCGTGCCAGCCGGGAAAACCCTGGCCCCAGGGACTTTTCCACTGCATCAGGTGTTCCGGGTCGGCGGCCCGCCACACCGCAAAGTCACGCGGGTCGCGCTTGTCGGGCGATATTTCCAGCCGGGCGCCCTCTTCCAACTCATCCACTTTGCGCCGGGAAAGCTTGCCATAACCGGGCCAACTGGGCACCGAAAAATAGACATTGCCGTTGGCTTCGTAGGCATGCCCCTTCTCGATCAATACCTGGGCCAGTTCAATTTGTTCCGGCACGTGGCCGCTGGCGCGTGGTGAGATGTCGGGCCGAATCACATTGAGCAAATCCATATCGCGGAAGTAGTTGCGGGTGTACGTTTCCACCACCTCCATCGGCTCAACCCGTTCCAGCCGGGCCTGCTTGCCGATTTTGTCCTCGCCCACGTCGCCATCGCCGACCAGGTGGCCCACATCGGTGATGTTTTGCACGTAGCGCACTTTGTAGCCCAGGTACTCCAGGTAACGATGCACTACATCAAAGGTGATGTAGACCTTGGCATGGCCGATGTGAGCCTCGCCGTAGACCGTCGGCCCACAGACATACATGCCGACAAAACCGGGGTGTAAAGGTACAAATTCTTCTTCTTGGCGGGTCAGATAATTAAAAACTCGGAGGGTCATGCTTTACCTTTCATATTAGCAAAAATCATCCGGCCGGCGCTGGTCTGCAATACTTTGGTGACCATCACCTCAACGGTTTGATCAATACATTGCTTGCCGTTTTCAACCACAATCATGGTTCCATCGCTCAGGTAGGCTACGCCTTGTTCACGCTCTTTGCCTTCCTGGATAATTTTTACGGTCATCGTTTCCTGAGGCAGGATAATGGTTTTAACTGCATTGGCCAGTTCGTTAATATTCAAAACAACAACGCCCTGCAATTTGGCCACGCTGTTGAGGTTAAAATCATTGGTAACAATAGGATAACCCAGTTGTTTA
This sequence comes from uncultured Caldilineaceae bacterium, assembly GCA_964505845.1. GTDB lineage: Bacteria > Chloroflexota > Anaerolineae > 4572-78 > J111 > DSQQ01. Next base: position 3,587 of record CAZDMM010000462.1, on the reverse strand, counting down.
GCCAGCATGACCAGCTTATCATCGGTGCCGCGCACACCCTCTACATCTATATCCGTAATTTTTACCGGAACCAACGACTCTTCCTGCAAGCGGCGCAGCAGATCCAGCCCGCGCCGGCCGCGATTCCGCCGAATGGCGTCGGCAGAGTCGGCAATGTGCTGTAGTTCATTCAAAACAAAGCGGGGGACCAGCATGGTGCTGCGGATAAAGCCGGTTTTGCTAATGTCGGCAATCCGCCCGTCAATAATCACGCTGGTATCTAGCAGCACGGCATCCTCGGCCGCCTTGCGGTTAAACTCCAGCCACGACCCGCCCACGGTAAAACGGGGGCCAAGCACATTAAAAATATCTCGCTGCCGCATAGCCATGACCGAAGCCCCAATATAACCAAACAGAAGGCTGATGGCTATTGGCATAATGTTGCCGTAAGGAGTAGGCAAAGAAGACAAAGGGGGGTAAAGCAGGGCCGCCACCCCCAGCCCAATGGCCAAACCAATGACCCAGGCAATCATTTGCGAGGCCGGCATTTGTTTTAGTTTAACTTGAAGATAATGAAACGGGCGCGTCGTCAAATACGGGGCGACAAGTAACCCTATGGCCGCCCCGGCTAAAGTCAACGCAATAATTAAACGGGTTGAGTCTGGGTCATTGGGCCTGAAAAAGATAAATGACTGAACCCCAATCAGGGCAAAAACGACCATGCCCACCAGACGAAAGACAAACTCTACACTCATGAGCAGGTTGCTCCATTCTGTAAACAAAAAAGGCGACTGTACCCAAAGCACATTCGCCCGCAACCCTGGTAAAACAACATGCTACCAGGCTTAAAATCACTGTATCCAGAGGCTTTAAAACCGGCCTACCGGCGTCTTACCCAATAAAAGAATCTACAACTCTTACCCTACCCTCGGAAAAAAATAAATTATCAGGTAAGATGCACAGACTTGTATAGTTGTAGCTGCATTAAAACCTTGTCTGATGATATGATGATACTGGGTTATCTGCCTCGGCTGCCGTTGTTCTTACTTCCTGTGGTGCGAAAAACGAAAATAAGTGCTTTTGTGAATATAAAATTAAATTGTAGTTAGAAATAATAAATAAAGAATAAAAATATAATTAACTTTTCTAACCAATAAAGTATGGTAGCATAAAGCTATTTAATTGTCAAAAGGGTTTCAGAACTGGCCTTTTTTAATGGATCAGCGCCGCCTCGATGGCCTCATTGAGCGACCGGGCCTTGACCAATTCCAACGGCGGCGTTTTGAGCTGCTTGACCGCGCTGGAAGCCGGCAGCAGGCAGCGTTTAAAGCCGAGTTTGGCCGCCTCTTTCAAGCGCGTTTCCAGATGTCCCACCGCCCGCAGCTCGCCGGATAGACCGACCTCGCCCACAATCGCCAAATCGGCCGCTACGGGAATGCTCTTAAAACTGGAAGCAATGGAGACGGCCACGGCCAAATCGGCCGCCGGCTCGTCAATTTGCAGCCCGCCGATGACGTTGACAAAAATATCCTGGTCGCTCAGACGCGTGCCGATGCGCTTGGTCAACACGGCCACAATCAGCAGCAGCCGGTTGAAGTCCACGCCGTTGGCGGTGCGCCGGGGGTTGCCAAAGCTGGTCGTGCTGGACAGGGCTTGCACCTCCACCAGCAGCGGCCGTGTGCCTTCCATGGTAATGGCAATGGAGGAGCCGGCCGCGTTGGGTAGCCGCTCGGCCAGAAAAGCCTCGCTGGGATTGAGCACCTCGTTCAGCCCCGTCTCGCCCATCTCAAAAATGCCGACCTCATTGGTAGCCCCAAAGCGATTTTTGACGCTGCGCAGCAGGCGATAGGTGTGGAACTGCTGCCCTTCCAGGTACAGCACCGTGTCCACAATATGTTCCAGCACCCTCGGCCCGGCGATGGCCCCGGTTTTGGTGACGTGCCCAATCAAAAAGACCGGGATATTGCGCCCTTTGGAGACCTCCTGAAAACGGGCGGCGCACTCCCGCACCTGGCTCACCGACCCCGCCGCCGACTCCAACTCATCCAGGTACATGGTTTGAATCGAATCCACCACCACAAACTGGGGCGACACCTGCTGGATATGATCCAAAATGGCGGTCATGTTGGTTTCGGTCAGGATGAACAAATTATCGCCAGGAATTTTGAGGCGGGTGGCCCGCAGTTTGATTTGCTGGGCGCTTTCTTCGCCGGAGATGTACAGCACCGAGCCGCTGGTCGCCAGGCCCGCCGACATTTGCAGCAACAGCGTGCTCTTGCCGATGCCGGGGTCGCCGCCGATCAGGGTTAGCGCGCCGGGGACGAGCCCCCCACCCAACACCCGGTTGAACTCCTCCATCGGCAGCAGAGTGCGCTGATAACCATCGGCGGCAATGGTAGCCAGCGGTTGCGGTGTATTACGGGCGACCAACGCCTGCCGCGCCGCCGGAGAGACCGCCGCAGAGCGCCCCTCCTCCACAATCGTCTCGACCAGGGTATTCCATTCGCCGCAGTCGGGGCAGCGCCCCATCCACTTGGGGTGGGCGCTGCCGCACGCCTGGCACACATAACGAGTTTTGACTTTAGCCATGATGGGGAAATTATAGCAGAATTCGAGGTTGAGAACAAGTGTTCAACTACCCGGCGACTGCAAGCAACTGCCGAAACCAGGCAGCAATTTCAGCGATGCCCTTGGGTTCAACCGGCTCCCCTCTACTCTGGCGCATATTTTCCTCAGCCACCGCCAGGCAAAAGCGGATGACTTCATCCTCCGGCAAAACCGCCGGACGCGGATAGCCGCACACCTCCAAAAAGTAAAGCGTGGCGGCAAAGGCAGTTCGTTTGGTACCATCCAGAAATGGATGGCTTTTGATGAGGGAATGAAACAAAGCCGCGGCTTTGTCAAAGTCATCAGGATATAAATCCTCGCCGGCAAAGGTGGCAAAGGGACGCGCTACCGCCGCATGCAGCATAGCCCCATCCCGCAGACCTTCCAGCCCGCCCGTGCGGGCCACAATCCGCTCGTGGATTTCGTACACACGCAGCACCAGGTCAGCAATGGTTTGAGCATCGGCAGGGAGAGGCATTACAACTTGGCCAGTCGTTCAAAGAGCGCTAGATTTTCATCCAGCAGTTGTTCGATAAAGGGGAGGGCGCTTTGAGCAAACGGAGATGGTTGTGATTGGCTCCCTGTGACTGCGGGCGTGGTCGCGTCTAACCACTGTTCAATTTTTTCAGCCGACACCACCGGCTCGGCCTGTACCAGCGCCTCGATGGTGCGCACAATCAAGGATTGCAGGAGTTCATCGGAAATCTCGCGCTGGTGTAACTCTGTGAGCAGAGTTTCGGGTAAATCAATCGTCAAGGTTGCCATGCTCGCCTCCATCCGTTTCAAACTAACCTGATTATACCGGACGGAGGGCGGGCTATCAAATGGGCCTGCCTCAGCCCGGTAATATTTACCTCTGCTGCTGGTCGTTCACTTCTGGTAAAATGAAAACGCCTCCAAAACGGAGGCTGTCAACTCTTTCCCAAACTAAATTTGAGCTCAAGGACAGACCTCAAAGGTCTTTGAGACCTTTGAGGTCTGTTTTTAAGCCAGCTTGCCCA
>CAZDMM010000461.1:0-6297 GCA_964505845.1 uncultured Caldilineaceae bacterium | reverse complement strand
CAACCTTTTCTTTTCCAGTTGGTACATATACCGATTTGCCTAAGGGTCGAACTTGGAGGGCGCCGTTAAAGTGAGCCAGAAGACGATCTTGAGCAACGCGGATATATTCTGGTTCTTTTTCGCTACCCATAGCCCGCCGATTATGCCTGAGAGCAGCGATCAGCGAACTTCCTACCCCGGCGTATGGATCAAAAACCCAGTCACCTTCATTAGTTAGAGCCAGTACACAACGTTCCACCAGTTCAATGGGAAATTGACATGGATGTATGGTTTTTTCGGGATGGTTTGACTTTACATTGGGAATATCCCAAAGGCCCGTTTCCCACTCTTCAGCCAATACCTCCCAGACATCAGATGGATTTTTACCTAAAGGATTGCCTGAAGGTTGGCCTTTATTTGGACCTTTATAGTGGCGTTTACCGGGATACTTGGCCGGAACTCGCACCGCATCCAGGTTAAAGATGTACTTATCACTTTTGGTAAACCACAAAATTGTCTCATATCGGCCCGAAAATCGTTTTGAAGCATGCAGCCCATGTCCAAAGTGCCAAATAATTCTGTTTCGCAGATACAGATTGAATCTTTTAAAGATATCATAATAAAGAATATCCAATGGGTAAACTTCGCCGTTCTCCACAAAATTGCCCACCTGCCAGCAGATGCTCCCATCTTCTCTCAACACCCGATATAACTGGGCAATTATCTCTGCTTGCGTTTCCAGATACTGCTTGATAGAAACGCGGTTTTCATAATCTTTACCCAAATTGTAGGGCGGCGAAGTTACAATGAGGCTGATGGTATTATCCGGTATGGTAGCCATTAACTCGCGCACATCGCCATGATAAAGAATCAGACCACTATCTGGATTAAAATAATTCTCGATTTGTTTTGGCGCTTCAAATAGAGGCAAATTTAGCATTTCAAATCCCTTATCATTATCCGGGATGGATAGAACGGCGTTGCCAAATCGGTGAATTTTTTGGAGGGCCAATGGGGGGTAACAGGAAAGCCTGGCCATCGCTGCCTTCTTCGGCCTTCTGTTCTTCCTCTTCCTTCTTGTGAATGACTTCAATCTGGATTGGCTCGGTTTTGGCCTCGTTGCCGGCGGAGTCGTAGGCTACCACGTGGATGAGGTGCGTTTCGGTGTAGCCCAGGGTGGTGCTGATGATGCTGTAGCCGCCCGAATACACCTTTTGATAGCCAACCCACTTTTCCGGGGCAAAGCCGGCCGGCCAGTTTGCCAACTCGGTTGGGTCGGTTACGGCCTCGGTTACGGAGATGACATAGGTCAGGGTGATGGCGCCGGGTACGGAAATAGGACTGGTCGAGCTAATCACCGTGCCGTCGGGTTGGGTGATGGGCGCGGTTTGATACACCGGCGCTTCCATAAAAGTCAGGGGAGTGTCGGTGGTGGTAATGTTCCAGCGGAAGGTATAGGGGGCAACCGTACTCTCCCCGATTTTGTTGCCATCCAGGAAAAATTCCACCCGGTTCATGGAGAAGTTGTCGGTGGCGTCAGCCTGGATGTTAACCCACAAATCATCCTCTTTGACATACAGTTTGCCGGCCTCCGGGTTGAGCAGTTCTACCTGGGGGGGCGTGTTATCCACCGTCACCTGAACCGCCTTACGCTCAAGGCTCTGGTCATTCTTGACCACGGTCAGTTGGAGGGTGTAAAGGCCCTCTTCCTCGGCGCTGGTATCCCAAAACTCCAGGGGAGCGCCTTCAACCTGGTTGGTATAATCCCGGCCTAACTGCCGCCACTCAACCGGGTTTAAGCCTTTACCAACTTCCAGGCGGTATAGCTGAAAATTATCGGCCCTGGCGTTGCCGGTAATCACCTGGCCGCCTTTGATATATTCATACGGGCGGGGATTGATGATGGCGACCGGCCCTACATTAACCGCCGGGCCGGTGCTGTCGTCATACTCGGTGGGCGGCTGGGGAATACCCTGCTCACGCACCCAATCGGCGGCCACCGGGGGATAAACCTCGTAGACCCGCTCCTCCACCTTTTCCGGCGGGGTGTAAGCGGTGGCCAGCTTACCGTTATCACGATTAATGCGAAATGCCTGGTGGACGTTGTCCTTTTGGGTGGGAACTGTGCCGGCCAAAAAGAGTTCGGTGACGGTGCTTTGGGTGTATTCGGTGGGCAGCAAGCCGGAAACGCGATCAACCTGGGCGCGCTCCAGGCCTGGCGGCTCTTCCCAGCTCTCCACCGGCTTATCTTTGAGATAGTACAGCATCACGTCATGCCAGATGGGGGCGGCCCCGGAGAGGCCGGTGACGTCTTTCATCTCCTCATTGTTGTTGTTGCCCACCCACACCGCCACCGAAAGCTGCGGGGTAAAACCGACCGTCCAGTTGTCTCTAAAGTTGTTGGTTGTGCCGGTTTTAGCCGCAATAGGCCGGTCTTCAAAATCTTTTTTAAGCACGCTGTTGGCCCCAAAGCCGGGGGTACGGGCATTGTTATCAGACAAAATATCTACCATCAGGTAAGACAGGGCCGGGTCAATAATTTGCTCGGTGGCCGGCTTGTTGTACTCATAAATCACTTTGCCGGTGCTGTCCTCGATGCGCAAAATAGAGACCGGGTCCAGGGTGCGATGGCCGGGGCGGCGGTCTACCTCCGGCACCGGCTGGCCGGCCATGGTCCCCAGGTTGGCTAACACGCTGTAGGCATAAGCCATATCCATCGGTTTGACTTCGCCGCCGCCCAGAGTTAAGGCCAGGCCATAATAATCGGCGTTGAGGGTGGTAATCCCCATGCGGTGAGCGGTAGCCAGCACATTTTTAACGCCGGCTTTGCTCAACACCCACACCGCCGGGATGTTATAGCTGCTGGCCAGGGCGGTGCGCAGCCGCACCGGGCCGTGATATTTGCCCTGGCCGGAGGGGTCATAATTTTCCGGCACATACGGCGGGTTGGGGTCATCGGGGAAGGATTGGCGCACGTCCATGACCATGGTGGCGGCATTGTACACGCCCTGGGAGAAGAGGGTCAGATAGCTGAAGGGCTTAAAAGATGAACCGGGCTGCCGGCCTGGCTCGTCGGTGCAGACGTTGAAAGAGCCGTCGTTTTCTTTATCCCAATAATCTATGCTGCCCACCATGGCTAAAATCTCGCCGGTTTTGGGCCGGATAGCCACCACGCAGGCGTTGCTGGCGTTGTGGTCTTCGTCTTTAAGCTGCTTGACATGCCCGGCGGCTACCTCTTGGGCCTTGTTGTTCAAATCAAGGTCCAGCGTGGTATAAATTTTTAAGCCGCCGCGATAAATGGCCTCAACGTCGGGCAGATTGTAACGCTCCGGGTTGCGCTCTAACTCTTTGCGCACATACACCGCAAAGTGAGGGGCTTTGATATCAAAGCGCTTTTCTTCTTCCTGCCTGACTTTGAGCGGCTCATTGTAAATCTGGTCAGCTTCGGCAGCGGTGATGACGCCTTCTTCAACCATGCGGTTCAAGGTGATGCGCTGGCGGTTTTTGGCAATCTCAAAGTTGTCAATAGGGTTGTAAAACGGGTTTTGGGGAATGGCGGCCAGCATGGCGCACTCGGCCTTGTTAAGGGCGCTGACCGGTTTATCAAAATAAACTCGCGCGGCCGCATCAATACCGTAAGCCAGATTAAAGTAGCCGTTGGTGTTAAAATACCACTCCAGAATCTGGTCTTTGCTATAGCGGCGGGTAATTTCGGTGGCCAGAATCACTTCTTTGATTTTACGGGTATAGGAAAGCTGGGTGCGTTCTTTTTCATTAATTAAGATGTTTTTGATAAGCTGCTGGGTGATAGAGCTGCCGCCTTGAATCCGCTCGCCCCGGATATTTTGCACAAAAGCACGGCCAATCCCTTCGGGGTCAAAACCCGGATTGTTGTAAAAATTCTTGTCTTCCAAAATAATGGTGGCCTGGCGACAAAACTCCGGGATTTCGGTGAGTTTGACATAGCTGCGGTCGCCGCGGTGGGGGTCAAAAATTTCATAGAGCAGCGTTTTGCCGGTGCGGTCAAAAATTTTGGTAGTTTCAAAATTCTCTTGTTCGGTTTCAATGGCGGTAGGGTCCGGCAGTTGCCGGGCAAAACTATCGTACACGGCATAGACAGAACCCACGACCCCCAACGTGAGGGCCAGGATGAAGGCCACGATGACCGCAACCAGTGCGATGCCAAAATTAGCCAGATAAAGAAAAATCTTAGGTTTTTGTTGGATCAAGCGCCGGCGCCGCCGCCGCGTAATCATCACTTTTCGATTGGTCAGCATAAGTTATAACCTACAACTATAAATCTACTACCTTCCGGGAAGGCAAAATGGTAAAGAAGGCATCATGGTAGCAGAAAGAGACAGGTTGGGCAAGCCGTGTCAGAGTACCGGCACAGCATGTCCAAAGCCTCACCTTCCCGGAAGCTACGGCCAGGTTTGAGACAAAGCTTATTAGGAGCTTCCGGGAAGGTTTGCCCAATAACTTTGAACATATCCTGAGAGTACCAGCGGTTAATTTACACCACCCTGCTGATATGGTAGAATATTGGGGTGGAGGCTTCTATGTCAAAATTTACCATCCTATGTGTAGAAGATAACCCCGATACGCAGCGCATGCTCACGTTTGTCTTGACCCAGGCTGGCTACGAAGTCATCACCGCCGATGATGGGTTGCAGGCGATCCAAAAAGCCAAAGCCTGGCGACCGGCCCTGATTTTGATGGATATGATGATGCCGCGCATGAGCGGCGTTGAGGCCATCAAAGAGTTACGCAAAATGAAAATCGGCAAAGATATTCCTATTTTGGTGTTATCGGCTTATCAAGAGCAGGCCCTGATTGACGAAGCTATCCAGGCCGGGGCCGATGATTATTTAATTAAAACAATTTTGCCCGACAATTTGACCGAAATCATTGATCGTTACCTGGAAGTTGGTTCCACTGTTCTATCAAAACGCCTGGTCAAAACCCGTGACGACAAGAAGCAAACCGAAGACGCAGCCGAGTAATTTTTGGCTTCTCCAAAATATCCGGCATCACAACCCCATTTTCTAAAGAAGGTGGGGTTGTTTATTGGACATCTCCCCAATCTTTATTTTTTTCGATGACCAGCAGGTGAGATAAGCCCAGCAGGCGCAGCGGGGTTTGCTCAAGGGCGTAGCTGAACTTTTGGAGCAGGCATCCCAGGGTTGGACGGCGGGCCACGATGTTATCGTAGCCCGGATAAATTTGGGTCAGCCTGACGATGGTTACGGGTAAGTTAACAACCAGTTTCTTTAAATCCCGGCCGGTATAGGCCCGCACATGCGGGGCCAGCTTGTTGCGCAGCAGGTTGGGCAAATAGTTGATGAGGGGCGTGTTGCCAAAGTGATACCGCCCCTGCCAGTAATGGCCGTGCGTTTCAAAGGGATAGAGGCGGTTAGGGCAAAAGATAATTGCCCGCCCGCCCGGTTTGAGCACCCGCACCATCTCGGCCAGAGTTTGGGCGTCATTTTGCACATGCTCAATCACCTCATGGCTCAGGGCCAGGTCAAAAAAGTGGCTGGGATAGGGTAAATTTTCGCCGGCGGCTACATGCACCAGGGGCGAGTGAGCATAGCTGTCGGCCACCCGCTCTGCCTCAATATCCAAACCGACCACATAAGGGGTGAACTGCCGCAGGGCGCGGACATACAACCCCACCCCACAGCCATCTACCAACACCCGGCTGCCGGGCGAAAGCCGCTCCCCGGCGGCCTGCTGGATCATGCCCAATCGCCGCTTTTGCCCGGCCCGCCACACCAGGCTGGGCACGCCGCGCTCGTCGGCTTTGTTAAATTCACCCCCGCGCCCCCGCACCTCTGCACTTCTGCTCACTTTATCCCCACATGCAGCGCCACCGTCTGAAACATCAGCATGGTATAGCGCACCTGCACCAGGCCCACGTTTACCATTTCTGCTTTGAGTTCATCGGGGCGTAAAAAAACATCGGCAGAAGCGGGCAGGTATTGGTAAGCGTCGCGCTGGCCGCTAATCCAGCCGCCCAAAATGGGGACGATGCGGTGAAAATAGAAGCGGAACAGCTTGCCCCACAGGGTATTAGCCGGGCGGGGAATTTCTAAAACCAAAACCCGACCCCCCGGTTTGCACACCCGGCGCTGTTCGGCCAGGGCGGCCGGCACGCTGGTGACATTGCGCAGCAAAAAACCGCTGGCCACGGCGTCAAAGGTGTTATCAGGAAAAGGCAGGTGCAGCGTATCGGCCCCACTCCAACTGAGAGGCGATGAGAAGATGAGGCGAGGAGGCGAGGAAGTGATACCTGTCGTTCCCCTACTCCCCTGCTCC
>CAZDMM010000460.1:806-6316 GCA_964505845.1 uncultured Caldilineaceae bacterium | reverse complement strand
CGTACCAGAACCAAAGTAACCCTAATTCTGGATGACCTGCTTGAACAGGTGTCTCTGCCGGTCAAGATTACCCTCTATCGGTTTGTCCAAGAGGCGCTGAACAATGCCTATCGCCATGCCGGGGGTGTGGACCAGCAAGTTGCCGTAAGTATTAAAGCGGGTCATCTGAACATTGAGGTCTCGGATCATGGCCCAGGCTTTGATGTGAAACAGGCTGCACATAGCGATGAGCATCTAGGATTGGCCGGGATGCATGAACGGGCGGAAAGTTTGGGGGGATTTTTCCAGATCAAAAGCGAAGTCGGTCAGGGGACAAAGGTGATGGCTCAACTTCCCTTTCAGGTAACAGAGGGCAACAACTATGAGTGATAAAATTCAAGTAGTTATTGTAGATGACCATCCCTTATTTCGACAGGGAGTAGCCACCATCTTGGAGGCCGAACCAGATATTGAAGTGGTGGGGCAGGGCGCCACCACTGAAGACGCCATCCGTTTGGCCCGTGATCTGCTACCCGACATCATCATTTTGGATATTGATATGCCACAGCATGGCCTCACTGCGGCCCAGGTCATTGCCAATGAGTTCCCGGTAATTAAGATCATAATCCTGACCATTTCCGAGGAAGATGATCATCTCATTCAGGCGCTCAAGGCTGGGGCGCGAGCCTATATACTGAAAGGGGTGTCTGCCTTTGAATTGGTTGGGATTTTACGGGCGGTTTGGGCCGGTCAGACCTACGTACCCCCGGCCCTGGCGGCCAGCCTTATCCTGGAGATGAGCGAGTCTAAACCTCCTGAGCGGTCACGAGCCAGCGCGATAGATGAATTGACCGACCGGGAACACCAAATTCTTGAAAAGCTCGCTGCCGGGTTGAGTAACAAAGAAATTGGGCAGCAACTACACCTGACCGAAAAGACAGTGAGGCATTACATGACCAATATTTTGCAGAAGCTTCAGGTTCGGAACCGGGTTGAGGCAGCTTTGTTGGCTCAACAGGACAACAAGGTGGGCGCCAAAGCCTTTAAATCACCTACTGAGCGCCTCCAAATTAGACTCTCGTAACTGTTCAATGGGGTTCTGCTGTTCCTGAAGTGTAGCCTGACGCGAAACGTGGTCGCTCAATGAAGTGCTATGGCTTCGCCAGCCTCAAATCATCGAGGACTCGCTGCAACGCCTCAGCCAGCGGCGCTTCCAACCGAATCGTCTCGCCCGTGCGAGGGTGCTGAAAGCGCAGCCGCCAGGCGTGGAGGAATTGACGCCGCAGGCCCAGGGGATTTTTCTTGCGGCCATAAACCGTATCGCCCACCACCGGGCATTTGAGCCAGGCCAGGTGGACGCGAATCTGGTGGGTGCGGCCCGTTTCCAGGCCGATTTCTAGCAGGCTGTAGGCGCCGTAATTTTCCAGCAGCCGGTAGTGGGTGCGGGCCGGCTTGCCGTCGGGCCGGGGGGCAAACTTTTGGCGGTGCTGCGAGTCGCGCCCCAGGGGTACGTCAATGATGCCCTCCGGCGCGGCGGGTTGACCGTACACCAGGGCCAGGTAAATCTTTTCCACCTCACGCTGCTTGAACTGCTGCTGAAGCTGGCCTAAGGCCGCCGCCGTGCGGGCTACCAGCATCAGGCCGGAGGTATCCTGATCCAGCCGGTGAACGATGCCGGGCCGGTCGGCGGCAGCGTCATCCTCTTCAGCCAGGTTGGCTAAATCAGGGTAACGGGCCAGCAGGGCATTGACCACCGTGCCGCTGCTGTGTCCCTGGGCAGGATGGACCACCATGCCGGCCGGTTTATTAATCACCACCAAATCATCATCTTCATAGACAATCTCCAGGGCCACCAGTTCGGGCTGCGGGGTGGTTGGCTCCGGGGCTGGCAGGTAAACCGTAACCACATCACCCGGCTGCACGGCGGTGCTGGGACGGGCAGTTTGCCCGTTCAACCAGATTTGCTCCTGCCGGATCAATTTTTGTAATTGGGAACGGGAGAGATGTGGCAGCGCCGCCGCCAACCACTGGTCAAGGCGCTCGGCCGGCCGGTCAACGGTAAGGCGGAGGGTTTGGGCGTCAGACATAGGCAGGGTAGCAGGTAACAGGGTAGCAGGTAACAGGGTAGCAATTTGCAACCTTGCTACTCTGATACCTTGCTACTTTTGGCGAGCCTTGTTCAAGGCATGGCGGGCAATGCTGGAGGAGCGGCCGCCGGCCTGTTTAAAAGCTCGGCTGCGCTGGGGGATGTGGTGGTCGTACAGCAGTTTGACCGGCAAGGCCCAGCGGTCAATGTGGGCTGTTGAACGCAGTCTAAAACCAAAGACGCGTTGGCGAGCCTGGCGGCCTAACTCGGCGGCTTTGGCGCTGTACAGGGTAATTTTTGCCAGCACAGAACGATGGAAAGAACTGTGGTTCATCTATTTCCTCCTTGGGACAGGTTGGAACGATGGGCAGGTTGGTTTGAGGAATTATCTTCATTCCAGAGGTAGTACGCCAAAATAGTTACTCCCAGGACAATAGATAAATCGGCCAGGTTAAAAATGGGCCAAAAACCAATGTCTACAAAGTCAACCACATAACCACGTATGATCCGATCAATCAGGTTGCCCAGCGCCCCGCCCAACTGCATCCCCAGGCTGACTCGCACCCACAGGTTAGCGGTAGGCAGGTGATGATAAAAAACTACAATCGCGGTGATCACCACAACAGCCACCACCATAAATACCCCGCCCAATTGAGGAAACATGCCAAAGGCAGCGCCGGTATTGGTGATGAAGGTAAATTTAAAGAGCCGGGCCAGATTGGGGAAAAGGCTCCAAGACTCATACAGGGACAGATTTTGCACCACCAGGAATTTGGCGGCCTGGTCAAGGGCAAAAACGATAATGGCAAGGCCTAAAATGGTGGGCAGAGCCGGTTTGGGGCGAGGCAGCGGCTGCTCGGCGCTAGACAACGGTTGTTCGATATAGGAAGACTCCTGGGTGGTTTGAATCATCAAAGTAATTGTACCTCACCCAATCTTAATCCGCAACAATATCCGTTTTTACAATTCTCTGTAGACCGTGTTACAATCGGACAAGTCTTCTGTCCACGGTCTGTTCACAAAGGGGTGTTCACGAAGCCGTGGTACCCCGTCAATGATGAAAATGTCATTGCGAGGCTTCGTCGCGCCCTTCGGCGTATACCACGCCGGGTACGGCGCCCGAAGGGGTGTGAGTTCAGCCGAACGGCCGTCAGGCCGAAGCAATCCCTTCCGGGGATGGACGCTGCGCGGCTTCGCCTACGGCTCGCAGTGACATGACGATTATTTTCCGAGGAGTCAGTTTGCGCAAATCCGCTATCTTTAATCTGCCGCCCTGGTGGGCCTTGGCTTTATTCCTTGCCCTGCCTTTTTTAGCCTTTCCCGAAATCATTTTTGGCGGACAAACCCTTTACCGCACCGATATTAGCTGGATCCACTACCCCGGCCACATTTTTATGGCCCAAGAATGGCTGGCCGGGCGCGTGCCTTTGTGGGATCCCTACCGCCAGGCGGGAGTCCCCATGCTGGCCGAACCACAAATTGGCGTCCTTTACCCGCTGCGAGTGCTGTTTTTAAGCCCCCTGTCGCCCTCGCTGGAGCTGTCGCTCTTCATTCTTGTCCATTTTTCGCTGGCGGCCATTTTTACTTTCATCCTGGCTCGCTCCCTGGGTTTGAGTCCGGCTGCAGCCGTCATTGCCGCCCTGAGTTTTGGCTTTGGCGGCTTTTTGATGGCCCAGACGCCCAATGTCAATATTTTAACGCCGGCCGTGTGGCTGCCGCTTATTCTGTGGGCCATGCTTCAGACTATCCGGCGGCGCAGTTGGCGCCTGGCGCTGCTGGCCGGCATTCCCCTGGCCCTGCAAACCCTGACTGCCCATTCCCAAATTACCTTTTACACCCTGATCACCCTGGCCGGCTGCACCCTCTACCAGCTTAACATAGACTTCTTTTTTGGGGCCGGCCCCCGCAAAAAGAATTATCACTATGCGGTACACACCGGCCTGTTGGCGCTGTTGATGCTTGCCAGTGGAGTACTCCTGGCTGCCCCGCAGTGGCTGCCCAGCCTGGAACTGCTCCAATTTACGCTGCGCTCTCAAAACCAGGGGCTGGAATTGTTGACCGAAAACTCGCTCCACCCCTTGATGTGGCTCAACCTGCTGCTGCCCAGCGCCTTTGGTAACAACGTGGTCAAATTCAAAACGGGCGACCCCTTTCAGGAAGTTTTTATCTATGCCGGGTTTATCCCCTTGTTTTTAGCCTTGATCGGCTTGAGAGATTTATGGGGGCAGAGATCCGGCGTCTACCCTACTCACACGCTCAGCGCCTCTACAACTGCCGCAGGAGCGCCAAAACGCAGCTTTGGCCGACAAAGCATAGCTTTGTCACTCCAGAATTTGGATCCACCACAACTATTTTTCCTGCTGCTGCTGGGCGCCGCCTGGCTGGCCCTGGGCGATTTTACCCCGTTGTACCACGCCGTCATCCAATACCTGCCCGGCTTTGACCTGTTCCGCATCCCGGCCCGCTGGTTGATGGTGGTCAACCTGGCCCTGGCCGTGCTGGCCGGTTTTGGCTTTGATAGTTTAACGGCGCGAGGCCTGTCTCGCCGGGCCAGAGGGGCGTTAGGGCTGGCCGGCTTGGGGCTGCTGGCGGGGGCCGGCCTGCTCTGGCTTTTTCAGGCCGGCCTGCAAACCTGGGCGGCAGGACTCGGTGGGACCGGCGGCAAGCTGCTCACCGCTTTCTTTGCCAAAAGCTTCACCATTGACCCCATCTACCAACAACGGCTATTACTCCCCTGGGTATTTGGACTCAACACACCCGTCTATTTACTAATCACCAATATACTAATTACCACCATCCTACTCACTCTCTGGCTGACCGGCCGCCTCCCCCAAACCATCTTCACCGGCCTGCTGATTGCGGCCCTGGGTTTTGATTTGACGCTGGCCGGCGGCACAGCCATCAATCCCATCAAACCGGAGCAGCGCTGGACGCAGCTATCGGGCGGGGCGCGCTATGTGTTGGAACATCTAGGCGAAAATAGGGTGCTGCCGCTGGGCGTCAGCGGCGAGGAAGAATCGGTGCGCAGCCTGGGGCAGTATTTTCCCTCGGCCTACCGGGTGCGCAGCGCCAGCGGCTATGCCTCGCCCCTCAAGCTGGCCCGCTACGAAGCTTTTATGGATAAGGCCCATCCGGTACAGGCCATTCGCATCCTGGGGGTGCGCTTTCTGCTCACGCGGGGCCAAATGGGGGCCGATGTAGCCTCCACCTATCCGCTGGTGTATCAGGATAATGAATCTTACGTCTACGAAAATAAAAACCCTCTGCCGCGCGTCTTTATTGCGCCTCAAGCCATCGCCGCTGGCAGCCCGGAACAGGCTTTGGCTTACTGGCAGGGTTTAGAGGTTGACCCCCGGCAAACGGTCGTGCTTGAAGCCGACGCCCCATTGCCCAGGCTGTCGCCGGCAGCTTCCCCATTCTGATAGATGGTCAGGCGCGGCAGGGA
>CAZDMM010000460.1:0-796 GCA_964505845.1 uncultured Caldilineaceae bacterium | reverse complement strand
CTTCAGCCGCCGCCCCCGGAACGGCTACCATCACCCGTGAAACTCCCCAATACCTTGAGATTGCCGCCCAATCGTCCGCCGATGGCTATTTGGTTCTGCTCGACACCTTTTTTCCGGGCTGGGTAGCCAGTGTAGATGGCCGCCCCGCCCCCATCTTCCGGGCCGATTACCTGATGCGAGCCGTCTACTTGCCGGCCGGCGCCCACACTGTAACGTTTGAGTACCAACCGCTGGCCTTCACCTGGGGCTTGGGGCTGGCCGCCGGAATGTTAGTCAGCCTCATACTTGCCCTTTTTTTCAAGCCGCCCTCCCGTTAGAATGACCGCCTGCCGCGCCGCCGAGTCACTTCAGCTTTGCGCAAACTAGTACAGCGCGGCACAAATAAACCAACCAACTGTACTACCTACCGCTTCTAGTAGCGCCGGTTAAGCTACCCCCTATATTTTGAGGTATATTTGCGATTATGTCATCCTGAGTTTGTGCTTTTTTCACCTTTATGATATGATAAAGTAGACAATTATGTAAAGCGTTCTCTCAACCTTTGGAATCAAACATGTCGGCTGAAGAACTGATCCAGGCCAAATTATTCCGGCTTGAAGAGCTGCGTAAATATCAATCCTACTACGGCCCCAATACCCCTTATCCGGTGATCATGGAGATCAACGATCTTGAGGTGGAATTACAGCAGCTTCTGCAAAATAAGGCGACTCGCGCCACCCCGGTCGCCAAAAAAAAGGTCAGCAAAAAAAGAAAAAAAGCCAGACTTCTCTGTGGACGATGTCCGGGCGAACTTTTG
>CAZDMM010000459.1:0-6317 GCA_964505845.1 uncultured Caldilineaceae bacterium | reverse complement strand
TGACTTGGCGCAGTGGTACATCTGCATTTTTAAAGTCTACACTCAAATCTTTTAACAATTGAGCCATAGCTTTCATACGGAACGGGTGAATACCATTTTCAGGTTCTTCAAAACAAAGTAACCCCGTATGTTTATCATCATACTCCAAGATGCAAAGCGTTAGAAGACGTAACGTACCCTCAGAAAGTACCCGTGAAGAAAATTCTTTACCATCTTCCCCTTTAACTTTGATAATGAATTGACGGTTCATTTTGTCATCATAAACATTTACCTCTGTGAAATTAGGTAAGAACCTATTGAGCTTTCGTGAAATCTCTTTGAGCTTGTATTCATCAGCTTGTTTAATCCGATACAAAGCGGCTGCCAGATTTTTTCCACTTGGTGTAATCATATCCTGTAACCCTAAATCCTGGCGGGTAGGTTCACGCAGATCTTCGGGGTCCAGTTGTAGAAACTTCCAACTTCGCATCTCCTCTTTGACAGCAAAGGCATGAGGAAAATCTACTGAATTAATGCCACCTAAAACTGTCTGGGTAACAGCATTGGCTGGGGTTGCTTTGCCGCCTTGTTTACCGTCTTGCCGAATTTTAATTGTAGTGACTCCACTTTGCTCTATTGTTTGAATAAAGGGTACGGGCGAGCCACCAGCCCTTTTAGTTTTCCAGAGTTGTTTTGCTCCTTTGGGTAAAATGTGACGAGACCATTTATCATCTTCAGGTTTTATCTTCTCTAAATGTTCATGTTTTACGGCCAAATCGTCAATCCCTAAATTATTAGGTCTTCTTACAATGACAAGTTTGTATCGTAAACGGGTATTATTTAATTCGGCTTCACCACCCCAATTATCTCTAACTTTTCGATTGACCAACATGTCCACAGTAAATTCCATTTCCGAGGCATACCAGTTCTCACCAAATTGAGTAAATAATTCGGCAGGATTACCACGCTGTTTACTAAAAGCTGTCTTTAAATCCGTTTCTGCCAAATGAGAAAGCAATTGTAAGGCATCAAACAGGTTACTTTTGCCTGAAGCGTTTGCCCCTGCCACTACAGTCAAAGGCGTAAACGTCATCTCGAAATTCTGAAATGATTTAAAACCACTTATCTTTATACTCGTTATCATCTTACCCGTTTCCTTCCACCCCACGACCCGAAAATTGTAGCACAAATCGGCCCAATCAACGAAATCATTAATTCAGATTGGCCCAAAGTTGCCGAGTCGCCGCTTTGTTGGTAGGATAGCGGGGGAGAGTTTAACGTTCAACGTTTAACGTTAAACACCGGCCCAGATTGCCCGGCTCTTTGAGCACTATCGCCACCCGGAGTGGCCCACCGATTTTGATTAGACTCGCCGGGATTGGGGAATTTGGGGATAAATTTTTAGATAAAATCCCCCAATTCTGGCTATCGGTTTTCGGTTTTGGAACTCCTGATGAAGCTCTTTATCCGTCCCGCCCAAATTGAAGACGCCGCCGAAGTGGAGCGGCTCTACTTACAGTCGGCGGCCCATTTGCGGGCGCTGGGGGATGAGACCGACTTCAAGTTTAACGCCGAGGTATACCGGCGCGACGGCTTTGGCGAGCGTCCGGCCTTTGCCGGGCTGATGGCGGCAGAGGGTCAGCAGTTGGTGGGATACCTTTTATACACCTTTGGCTACGATACCGACCGCGCCTTGCGTTATCTCTTTGTGATTGACCTGCTGGTAGAGGAAAGCCGGCGCGGTGAGGGCATCGGCAAAGCTTTGATGCAGCAGGCCGCCCAGCTTTGCCGCGAGCAGGGTGGTGGGGAATTGTTTTGGGCGGTGTATGTTAAAAACCAACTCGCCCTGGACTTTTATCATCGTCTGGGAGCCAGCGAGATTACTGAGCTTAAGTTTATGACCTTAAGCGTTTGACTTGATCGGCTATAGGATTAATAATGCACCCCAAAGAGCAGAATTCACAGAATGATAGAATCAAGATTCTTTAATTCTGCCCATTCTGCTCTGTGGGGTATAACATAATTCAAGGAGAAAGATTATGACTTACTTACCGGCTGACAATCGCTATGACAGCATGCCGTACCGCCGCTGTGGCCGCAGCGGCCTGGATTTGCCCGCCGTATCGCTGGGCTTGTGGTACAACTTTGGCGGGGTTGACCCCTTTGAAAACTGCCGGGCGATGGCCCGGCGGGCCTTTGATTTGGGCATCACTCACTTTGACCTGGCCAACAACTACGGCCCGCCCTTTGGCTCGGCCGAGGAGACCTTTGGGCAAATCCTCAAGAAAGACCTGGCCCCTTATCGAGATGAACTGGTCATCTCCAGCAAAGCCGGCTACATCATGTGGCCCGGCCCCTACGGTGAGTGGGGTTCGCGCAAGTACCTCATCGCCAGCCTGGACCAGAGCCTTAAACGCATGGGGCTGGAGTATGTGGACATCTTTTACAGCCATCGCTTTGACCCCAAAACCCCACTGGAAGAAACGATGGGCGCGCTCGATTTTATTGTGCGCAGCGGCCGCGCCCTGTACGTGGGCATCTCCACCTATGACCCCGAACAGACCCGGCAAGCCTCTCAAATTTTGCGCCAGTTGGGCACACCCTGCCTCATCCACCAGCCGCGCTACAACATGTTTGACCGCTGGATTGAGCAGGGCCTGCTCGACGTGCTCAAGGAAGAAGGCATCGGCTGCATCGCCTTCTCTCCGCTGGCGCAGGGGATTCTGACCAACAAGTACATCGGCGGCATACCCGAAGGCTCGCGGGGCGCCAAGTACGACACGCTCCACTGGGGCGACAAAGTTTCGGCGGATCGCCTGACCAAAGTGCAAAAACTCAACCAGATTGCCCAGGCGCGCGGGCAAAGCTTGGCCCAACTGGCCGTAGCCTGGGTGCTGCGCCATGCGGGGATGAGCTCGGCTCTCATCGGGGCCAGTAAAGTCAGCCAGATTGAAGAGATTGTGGCCGCGCTGAATAACCTTGACTTCTCCGCCGCCGAGTTACAGGCCATTGACGAGATTTTGAAGTAAGATCGCTTAATTTCCCGGCCCAATCGGGAAACTATCCTGATGACAGGGGAAAACGGAAGTGCTATAATACCACAAAGGTGACTGGCGCCTGGTCAACTCTAGAAGACAAGCGCCAGTCACCTGAATGGTCAAGTCAAGCGTTATCCCGATGAGCATCCCCCAGGCGATAGAGGTTTTGGATAACAGCCCGGCCGGGCCGGGAGTCAGGCCATCAGCCCAGCCCTTAAGAATCCCCCGGCGTTGGCTGCCCGCCGCGCGGCTGGGCTGGTTGGCCCTGGCAGTGCTGGCCGTGGCTCTTTACCTGGCCAGCCTGCCCTTTGCCTTTGCTTACCTCCAGACCCCCTGCCCCGGCGCTCCCTGCCATGACCTGCAGCTCACCCCAGAGAACGTTGCCTCGCTCCAGGCGCAGGGTATCTCGGCCCGATTCTACGCCGCTTACTTTATCTCACTTTTTAGCCTGGTGGCGTTGGTTTACACCGCCGTTGCTGTACTCATCTTCTGGCGTCAATCGGCCGACCCGATGGCCCTGGTCGGATCACTAACCTTGCTGCTGTTTGGCACGGCCATTGCCAACGATGTCCCGTCCCGAGCCTTGATCGCCAGCCAACCAGCCTTGTGGCTGGTAGTCCGCATTGTTCAAGCCCTGGGTGAAGTATCTTTTATCTTCTTTTTGTATCTCTTTCCCACCGGGCGCTTTAGCCCGCGCTGGAGCCGCTGGCTGGCCCTGGGCTGGCTCGCCTTTCGGCTGCCGGCCGTTCTCTGGCCCGGCTCATCCTTTGAAAGCACGCTCTGGCCGCCCCTGTTCAACGGCTTGCTGTGGGTCATCTTTTTGGGCGGCGTCATCATAACCCAAATCTACCGCTACCGGCGGGTATCCACCCCACCCCAGCGCCAGCAAACCAAGTGGGTGGTCTTTGGCGTTAGCGTGGCTTTTGGCGGGTTTCTCACCATTTTTGTGGTATTGAGGCTGCTATTTCTGCCCAACCTGTTTGATCTTGGCTCGCTGGTGGCCTGGACTGCGATTACCATCAATGACCTCTTTTGGATGCTGATTCCCCTCTCCATCGGCTTTGCCATTCTGCGCTACCGCCTGTGGGAAATTGACCTCATCATCAACCGCACCCTGGTTTACGGGCTGCTGACGGCCAGCGTGGCCGGCATCTATATGTTGGTGGTAGGTTATCTCAGTCTCCTGTTCCGCACCCGCGATAATTTCTTTATCTCGCTGGTAGCAACCGGCCTGGTGGCCGTGCTCTTTCAACCGCTGCGAGAACGGCTGCAGCGCGGCATCAACCGCTTAATTTACGGTGAGCGAGATGAACCCTACGCCCTCCTGGCCCGGCTGGGGGAACGGCTGGAGGCTACTCTCGCACCCGAAGCGGTGCTGCCTACCCTGGTGGAAACCGTGGCCCAGGCCCTCAAATTACCCTATGCAGCGATAACGTTGACGATGGAAGATGCAGCACAATTGAGCGGGGAAAACGGCAGCGACTCCTCGCGCCCTCCTCTCCCTTCTACCCCTCCGGTGGCCTCAGCCGGAATGCCTGGCGGTGAACTGCTGCCATTACCCCTAATTTATCAAGGCCAGGTAGTGGGCCACATGTTCCTGGCTCCGCGCACACCCGGCGAAGCCTTTTCTGCCGCCGACCGGCGCTTGCTGAACATTCTGGCTCACCAGGCCGGCGCGGCCGCCCACGCTATCCGCCTGACTGCCCGTTTGCAGCAAATGACGGTAGATTTACAGCACTCGCGGGAGCAGCTTGTCCTGGCCCGTGAAGAAGAACGTCGCCGCCTGCGCCGCGACCTGCACGACGGCATCGGCCCAACCTTAGCCAGCCTGACCCAGCGCCTTGATACGGCCCGGCGGCTCATTCCGCGCGAGCCGGAAGCGGCTATGGCGCTGCTAGATGACTTCAAAACTCAGGTGCGGGCCACCATCGCCGAGATTCGGCGGCTGGTGTACGCCTTACGCCCGCCGGTGCTGGATGAGTTTGGCCTGCTCTCGGCCCTGCGTGAGCAGCTTATCACCTACCAGCAGCCTGATGGCTTGCAAGTGACTCTGGACGCGCCGGAACGGCTGCCGCCTTTGCCGGCGGCTGTAGAGGTGGCGGCCTATCGCATTGTGCTGGAGGCGCTGACCAACGTGGTCAAACATGCCCAGGCCCGGCGCTGCTACATCCGGCTGTGGCTGGCCGGTGGCCTGTACCTGGAAGTGAGCGACGATGGCCGGGGTCTCTCACCCGGCGCTCCGGTGGGGGTCGGCCTGACCTCGATGCGGGAGCGGGCGGCGGAGTTGGGGGGAATGTGTCACCTTGAGCCGGTTGCGCCGCATGGCACGCGCCTGGTGGTACATTTGCCTTTGGTGGAGGAGTGAACGATGGAACCGATTCGCTTGTTGATTGCCGATGACCACACCTTTTACCGGGAAGGAGTGCGGGCCATGCTGCGCCAGGTGACAGAAACCGAGGTCATCGGTGAAGCAACCAGCGGGGATGAAGCCGTGGAACGCGCCTTGACCCTCCAACCCGACGTTGTCTTGATGGACATCAAAATGCCGGGACTCAACGGCATCGAGGCTACCCGGCGTATCCTCCAGGCCAACCCGCACATAGGCATCCTGGTTGTGACCATGTTTGAAGATGACGGCTCGGTCTTTGCGGCCATGCGGGCCGGGGCGCGGGGCTATTTGCTCAAGGATGCCGACCAGGACGAATTGGTGCGGGCCGTCAAAGCCATCCGGCGCGGCGAGGCCATCTTTAGCCCGGCCATTGCCCAGCGCATGATCCACTATTTTGGCTCGCTGCGGCCTACCCCCTCGGCGGCCTTTCCAGAGTTGACCGAGCGGGAGCGGGAGATTTTGCATCTCATCGCCCAGGGGCACAGCAACAGCGAGATTGCCAACCGGCTGGTGTTGAGCCTCAAAACCGTGCAAAACCACGTTTCAAATATCTTCGGCAAGCTGCAAGTGGCCGACCGCGCCCAGGCCATTGTGCGCGCCCGTGAAGCGGGGCTGGGGCAGGCCGGGCAATAAGTCGCCGTTTCCACCGACCTCCCCCGAATCGGCGCGCAAGCAGGACCAGGGGAGTGGGTCGGTTTTTCATCGCCAGTGGTGAAGCCAGGGCTGCATGATAACTCCTAAGAAAATAGCCCTCACCCCCAACCCCTCTCCCAATGGGAGAGGGGAGTCGCGCCAGCGACGGGGTGAGGGATTTTCATCATCGGTGGTGTGCGATAGCTCGTGACGACTCCTAAGAAAATAACCCTCACCCCCAACCCCTCTCCCAATGGGAGAGGGGAGTCGCGCCAGCG
>CAZDMM010000458.1:3578-6319 GCA_964505845.1 uncultured Caldilineaceae bacterium | reverse complement strand
TCTCATCGCCTGGAAGAAGTGGATATACTGGCTAACCGTGTCCTTGTTTTGGAAGGCGGCAAATTGAATCTGGTCTGCCCTCCGGCCGAACTGGCCGGCCGTTTAGGGATGTTCCTCACCCTCAAAATTATCATGCCCGAACCCATTCGAGACAACGCCCTTAGTTTGCTGCAAGCGCACGGGTTTACCGCCAGCCGCAACGGTATCGGTCTGCGGGTAGCCGTATCGCCCAAAGCGAAAATAGCTCCCCTGCAAACCTTGTGGGCCGAAAATATCGAAGTAAGTAACTTTGAGGTAGAAAATTCAGCGGAAATGTGAAACGGGGGGATCATATGGAACTTAGCATTATCACGACTCTGGTAAAAAAAGAAATCAACGACTCGCTCAACAATCGCTGGTTTGTGCTGTACGCCATTGCTTTTACCGGCCTAGCGCTGCTGCTATCCTGGCTCTCGCTCAGCAGCGGCGGCGCCGGTTATACCGGTTTTGCCGGTTTTGGCCGCACCGCCGCCAGTTTAGTCAACCTGGTGTTGTTGATTGTGCCTTTGATGGGCTTGACCATTGGGGCCGGCGGTATCTCTGCTGAACGGGAGCGGGGCACGCTGCACTACTTGCTGGCCCAGCCGGTCAGCCGGGCCGAGGTCTTGGTAGGCAAGTATCTGGGTTTGGCGGCTTCACTGTTAGGCGCGCTGGCTTTTGGCTTTGGCCTGTCCGGGTTGATCATCGCCGGGCGGGGCGGCCAAACCGACGCCGGAACCTATGGCCTGCTGGTTGTCTTTGCCTTTACCCTGGCCCTGGGTATGTTGAGCCTGGGCTTTCTGATTGGGGTATTAACCCGCAAAGCGGCGGTTGCCACCGGCATCGCCCTATTTCTATGGCTGCTGCTGGTTTTTGTGGGGGACCTGGGCCTGATGGGTACGGCCCTGGCCTTCAAACTGCCCATCCAGGCTCTATTCAATCTGGCCCTGATTAACCCCTTGCAGGTGTTTAAAATGTCGGCGTTGATGAGCATCAACTCTACTCTGGATGTACTGGGGCCGGCCGGCATCTACGCCATTCAAACCTACCGCGATAACCTGACCTGGCTGTTCCTCGGTTCTCTCTCGGCCTGGGTTGTCATGCCGTTAATTGTGGCTTATACTATTTTTGAACGACGAGGAGATTTATGAGAGCGTCAAGTATTAAGCGTCAGGTGTCACGCATCACGCCCTACGCACCGCGTATCGAATGGCTGTGGGTGCTGCTGCTTTTGGTTACGACTGCCTGTACTGGCGCAACCAACGCCGAGCCAACGCCGCCGGCTATTCACTACGGCGAGGATGTGTGCGAGCTGTGTAATATGATTGTCAGCGAAGAACGGTACGCCTCCGGTTATATCACCTCAGATGGGCAGCAGCACATTTTTGACGATATCGGCGATATGTTCCAGGCCCAAATTGCCAATAATCACCAAGTTACCGCTTTCTTTGTCCACAATTACAACGACAACCGCTGGATTCGGGCCGAACAAGCCACTTTTGTCCAGAGCCAGGGTGTGCGAACCCCGATGGCTTCCGGGATTGTCGCTTTTGAGTCGCCGGATCAGGCCAAAACTTTTGCCACCGAAATGAAAGGCCATACCATGAACTTTGGCGAAGTGTTGGCCTACTATAAAGCCAATCCAATGTCTGGCGATGGGCACGGAATGGAACACAACCAATGAAAGGGATAGCCAAAATGACAGCCCCACAAACGGATGTGCTTGGGCCTTTTGCCCGGCTTAATGGACACACCACCCCCTCAAATTGGGAGTTGGCCGGCCTCCAGCCCACTCCCGAAGAAGAATGGCTGCGCCTACGCAATTTTTTGAGCTTTGGCCAGGCCGATGTGTCTGCGATGCTGGAAACGGTTGAGCCATTATTCAAACGCGGGCACGAGTTGGTGGTTGGCAATTACGATTATTTGCTCAAGCACCACGAAACTGCGGTAATCTTGGGTTGGGAACGTGGGGCCGACCCGGAGCACCTGGCCGAGCGCCGCCGATTTTTTACGGTATGGCTGGCCCGCACTCTGGGCCTGGATTTAAGTGATGATTTTGCCCGATACCTTTTCCGGGCCGGCCAGCTTCACGCCGGACACGGCCCGCGCCACACGCAGGTGCCGGAGGTATATGTCACCGGGGCCATCAGTCTGGTCAACGCCACCTTTGCCCATTTTTTGGCTGAAGAGATGCCCGGCGCGGCGGTTGTGCCCGCAGCCCTGGCCGGCTGGAATAAACTCCTCAGCCTGCATCTGCACATGATGCTCCTGGGCTACCAATCGGCTCGCGCCCTGGACAGCGGCGACTTTTCGATTAAAGTGTCAATCTTTGGCAAGATGCGTTCGGTGATGAAGTGCCAGGAATTGAACCTGTCTCTGCCCACCGGCAGCAGCATGAGCCTGGCTTTGCGCAAACTCTTTAACTATTTTCCTCAAGCTCGTGCCGAGATTTTTGACTTGCAATGGCTGGGGAGTGAACGGAATGATACCACCGGTACTCCCTGGTTTGTGGCAGAAAAAACTTATCGCCTCAAACCCATGTGGCGTGTGCTGCTCAATGGACGCGATTTGAGCTACATCGGCGGCCCCGAAATTGGGGTTTCGCCCGAAGACGAAATTAGTATCTTCCCACCGGGACGATAGTAAAAAAAAATTTAGCAAGGAGATTTTTTAGTGAAAAGCGTTGTTTTTGTAGGTGTTATCTTTCTTTTAGCCGGATTTAG
>CAZDMM010000458.1:354-3568 GCA_964505845.1 uncultured Caldilineaceae bacterium | reverse complement strand
CCGGCCCAGGAAGCAAAAAAGTCTGAAGCGACTGCGCCAGCCCAAGCTGCCAAGAAGGGTGACCCCGCTGCCGGCGAAAAATCGTTTGCCAGTATTTGTTCTGCCTGCCACGGCCCCAAGGGCGAAGGTATCCAGGGATTGGGCAAAGACATGACCACCAGTGAATTTATTGCCGGCAAAACCGATGACGAACTGGTAGCCTTTATCAAGGTTGGACGTGACCCCAGCGACCCGCTCAATACCACCGGAGTTGCCATGCCTCCCAAAGGCGGCAACCCTGCCCTCAGTGACGACGATCTCTATAACATTGTGGCCTATATTCGCACTCTCCATAAAAAGTAGGTATAGTGTACTTGGGTAGAGGAGATAAGGTGATGGTAACAAATAATAATATGCAAAGCAATAGCGGCAACCTGTTTGTGGCTTCGACTGTGGCTTTGCTCTTTGTCCTGGTAGCAGCAGCCATTGTCTGGGTAGCTCAAATAAGACCCTCTTCAGCCCGCCCGTCTGCCGCTGAAGCTCCACCTGCGGCAGAACAACCGGCGGTAGCCCCTGCTCAAACCGAACAAACTCCGGCTCAGACTTCCAAAGGCGATGCAGCAGCCGGTCAAACCGCGTTTGCCAGTACTTGTTCGGCCTGCCATGGCCCTGGCGGTGAAGGTATCCAGGGCTTAGGCAAGGATTTGACCACCAGTGAATTTGTGGCCGGTCAAACGGATGACCAATTGGTTGGCTTTATTAAAGTAGGCCGTGGGCCAACCGACCCCGGCAACACGACCGGCATAGCCATGCCGCCCAAAGGGGGCAACCCGGCGCTTAGTGATGATGATTTGTACAATATCGTGGCCTATATTCGCTCGATTCATAAAAAATAAAGGTTTAACATGGCAGAAACAACACCTTACACTTGTCTGAATTGTAACCGTCCCGAAACGGTTATTCCTCTGGTTAATTTGCGCTATGCCGGCAGCCAGGCCTGGATTTGCTCTCAATGCCTGCCCATTCTGATTCATCAACCCCAGCAGTTAGCCGCCAAATTGAGGGGGGCGGAGCAATTTCCGGCTGCCCAATCTCACGAGCATTAGAACCACTGCAACCGTGAACTTGAAGCCACCTTTACCCAAAGAACATGGCTCTTGGGCCATGCTGATTGTGCCTTTAGTGCTGGGCTGGGCCATCGCCCCAGCCTGGCACTGGCGCAGCCTGGTTTTGCTCATAGCTGCGCTGGGCTTCTTTTTGCTGCGCCACCCGCTGGCGGTGCTGGTCAAAACTCGCAAGCGGGTGAGTGATGATAAATCCTACTGGCGGCGTTGGGCAACCATTTATGCCGGTGTGGCCGGCCTGAGCGCCGCCTGGTTAGTACTGGCACATGGGTTATGGTGGCTGGCAGCGATGGGATTCTTGGGTGCAGCCTTGCTGCTCTTCAATCTGTGGCTGGTAGCCCGGCGACAGGAGATGAGTTTGGTGGGTGAGTTAAGCGGCATTGCCGCGTTAGCCCTGGGCGCGCCCATGGCCTATTACGCAGCCAATGAGCGGCTGGATAGTACGGCGATGTTGTTGTGGCTGGTCAACCTGCTCTACTTTGGTGGAACCGTTTTTTATATCAAACTCAAGGTGCGCCAACAGCCGCGCCTGCCCGCTCCCCCACAGCTTAGTGAACGGCTGGTCAAAGCTAAAGCTTGCCTGGCTTACCAAACTGCAGCTCTCACCCTCATGGTAGCCCTGGTCACATTGCAGCTTGCTCCCTTGTTCACCCCGCTGGCTTTTATTCCTATGACCCTCAAAATGCTCCATGGCGCCTGGCAGTGGCAAGATAAAAAATCGCTCAGTTTGGTCCGCCTGGGGGTGATTGAGATCATCCATGCCATAGCCTTTGCTATCCTGGTGATGTTTGCTTTCAAATAGAGACCTGAACTTTCCAAAACTTCCTCTCTTGTTCTCTTCTCTTGTTCCCAAACTGAGTTTGGGAACGAGACTTCTCTCTTGTTCCCAAGCGCGGTTTGGGAACAAGATTTAATTTCAGGACAAATCTTACTGGACAGAATCCGGCTTATCCGCTAGACTTGCAGGCATCGTTTCTCAATTTTAACCTTAAGGGAGCAGAAACCATGTCACAAAACTTTGATGTTATCATTATTGGGGCCGGTATCAATGGCTGTAGCACCGCCTTTCAACTGGCTCAACGCGGTTTAAAAGTTGCTGTCTTTGAGAAGAGTGCTATTGGCAACGGCCCGTCCGGCAAATCTTCGGCCATTATTCGCCAGCATTACTCCAATGAATTAACAGCCCGGATGGCCCTCCACAGTTTGCAGGTCTTTCAAAATTTTGATGAGCGCGTGGGCGGCGAGTGTGGCTTTACCTGCACCGGCTTTGTGGTCTTGGTGGCGGCCAAAGACCAGGCCGGACTGGAGGCCAATCTGGCTTTGCAGCGCAGGGTGGGCATCAAGACTGAACTCCTCTCAACTGAGTCGCTGCGTGAGATAATGCCCGGCCTTGCTACGGCTGATCTGGTAAGCGCCGCTTACGAGCCGGAGAGCGGTTACGCCGAACCTTACCTGACCGTCAATTCCTTTGCTAACGCGGCCCGCCGGGTTGGCGCCAAAATTTTCCCGGAGACCGAGGTCGTCAATGTACGCTTTGCCGGCGGCAAGGTGGTTGGGGTGGATACGGCCCAAGAAAAGTTCGATGCGCCGCTGGTGGTTAACTGCGCCGGGCCGTGGGCAGCCCGCGTGGCCAAAATGGTCGGGGTTGAAGTTCCTATCAATCCCTGCCGGGTGCAGGTGTCGCTCTTTGCCCGGCCAGCGGGCTATGAAGCGCCCCACCCCGTCGTGGCCGATTTCATCCATGCCACCTATTTCCGCTCCGAAACCGGCCAGTTGACCCTGGTTGGCCTGGTTGACCCCGAGGAGGCCAACGCTATTGTTGACCCGGATAACTACAAGGAGCAGGTTGACGCCGAGTTTGTGCTAGACTCGGGCGAGCGGCTGGTTCGCCGCTACCCGCCGATGGAGCGCAGCCACAGCACCGGCGGTTATGCCGCTCTGTATGACATCACCCCGGACTGGCACCCGATTGTTGATGAACTACCTGCCGGCAGCGGCTTCTTCATCTGTGCCGGGTGCAGCGGGCACGGCTTTAAACTTGGCCCGGCGGTTGGCCTCATGCTGGCCGATTTTGTGACCGGTGCAAGCAACCCGGAGTTTGACCCGCACCT
>CAZDMM010000458.1:0-344 GCA_964505845.1 uncultured Caldilineaceae bacterium | reverse complement strand
TCAGCCGCTTCGCCGAGGACAAACTGGTGCGCGGGCAGTACGAGTACAGCATCGCGGGTTAGCTTTTCTGGTAAGGCTAACGGAGGCTTTATTTATGAATCATTCACCCTATCCCTTTCTTGCCGACATATTGGCCCAAGTTCACGATATTCCGCCCGACAGCATTGTCAGCCGCACATTCTATAGCGACACACAGATGAAAGCCATCCTGTTTGGTTTTGCCGCCGGGCAGGAACTATCAGAGCACACGGCCTCGCAGCCGGCGATTCTGCATTTTCTCCAGGGCGAGGCAGACTTGACGCTAGGCGGCGACAAGATGACGGCCCAGGCGGGCACGTGGGTTC
>CAZDMM010000457.1:0-6325 GCA_964505845.1 uncultured Caldilineaceae bacterium | reverse complement strand
TCAGATCTCCCGTCCCCGGTCTATTTTCTCGGAAGTGTTCATGAACCGGTAGCACGCCACCAGCGATGAAAATCCCTCACCCCGTCGCTGACGCGACTCCCCTCTCCCGCTGGGAGAGGGGGTGGGGGTGAGGGCTATTTTCTCAGGAGACTCCATGCCAAACAACAAACCCACTTACTACATCGCCTTTGCCATTTCCTCCCGGCCGCAGCGGCCGGCGCTGGAAAACCCCATTTATCGAGGGGCGCAAATTGCGCTGGATGAACTCAAAAATGACGCCAGCCTGCCCGTCCGGCTGAACTGGAAGGTCTTTGACGACTCCGGCGACCACGCTCTGACCCAAAAATTTGCCGAGGAAATCGTGGCCGACCCGACCATCATCGGCGTGGTGGGTTCGATGGGCAGCGGCGAAACCTTTGTCAACGCACCCATCTTCCGCCAGGCCGGGCTGGTGCAGGTCAGCCCATGCGCTTCCCATCCCGATTTGTGCCGGAAGGGTTATCAAACCTTCTTCCGGCTGGTGGCCAACGAAAACGCCCAGGGCGGCGAGTTGGCCCGCATGGCCTACGGCTATCTGCGGGCGCGCCGGGCCGCCATCGTGCATGCCGATGACATCTGGGCCAGCACCGCGTCCGATATTTTTGCGCGGGAATATGAGAAGTTGGGTGGGCAGGTGGTGGAACGGCAAGGTTATATCGCTACGGCAGATGACTTTTCCGGCCCAATTGAAGCGACTGCCAGGGCCGAACCGGAGCTGGTCTTTTGCGCCGTCCATCCCCGCGACGGGGTAATGATTTCCAGCGGCCTGCGCCAGGCTGGTCTGACCGTGCCTTTTCTGGGCACCGACGCCATGAAGACCGCCTTTCCGCTGGGCGGGGGCGAGCCGGGGGCCGAAGCCTACCACACCTACTCCGGGGCCGATTTTCGCCGTTTGCCCAGCGCCGCCGCCTTCCGCGCCGCCTACGCGGCCCGCTTCCCGGAAGACAGCACCTACAGCCCCGAAGCCTACGACTCGGTGATGATTATCGCCGAGGCGCTGCGCCGGGCCGGAACGCCTGACCGGGCCAACATCCTGGCCGAGGTGCGCGGCTTGCGTGATTTTGCCGGCGTCAGCGGAATCATTAATTTCGACCCCAGCGGCGAGCGCATCGGCGCGCCGATTGGTTTTTATCAGGTTCGGAAAACGGAGCAGGGGCGGGTGATGGAATATTTGGGCACAACGTTGGAGTTGCTGCCAGAGTCGAAATGACGGACAACCGTATAACCAGCGTAGTGCGTAGTGCGTGGTGCGTAAACCTACAGACCGCGCACTACACAACACGCACTACGAAGTTTTATCAAAACACCATTCAGGAGCATAAACTCATGTCTAGCAAAACTATCGTCAAATTCCCGGTCAAAGATAGCTACAACAACTTTGAAACCTTTGTGCCGGTCGGCATGGTAGAGGGCGCGAAGCCCGGCCCGACGCTGGCGGTATTGGGGGCTGTCCACGCTACCGAGTACGCCGCCCACGATGGGGTGGTGCGCTTTTGGGAGTCGCTCAACCCCGACGAGCTTTCGGGCAAGGTTTACGTGGTGCTGGCGGCGGATGTGATGGCCCTGTGCAGCCACACCCAATACACCAACCCCATTGACGGCAAAAACCTCAACCGGGTCTGGCCGGGCAAAAAAGACGGCACGCTGACCGAGGTCATCGCCTACACCATCACCCAGGAGGTCATCAGCAAGGCCGATGCGGTGATTGACAGCCACGGCGGCGAGTTTGACGAGGCCATTGATTTGTTTATCATTACCCACGCCACCGGTAACGCCGATTTGGACAAGCGTACCCTCGACCTGGCCCTGGCGTTGGGCATGCCTTTTGTGGAGGTGACGGACGCGCACGGCGCGGTCCTGGGGGCCGGTACGGGCGCGGCGGAGGCAGTCAAAAGCGGCAAGCCGGCCGTCACTCTGGAGGCGGGCGGGCGGGGTCTGCGCGAGGAACGTCACATTTCTGCCGTGTTCAACTCGCTGCAAAACGCACTGCGCCATTTGGGCATGAAGCCGGGCAAACCTGTCCTGTGGCTGGGCCAGCCCATCAAAATTGATCACGGCGTCATCCTGAAATCCACGCACATGGGCATTTACGCTCCGGCGGTGACGGTGGGCGATTGGATTGAGCAGAATGACGTTTTTGCCCGCGTGCTGGATTTTGACGGCTCGGTGCTGGAAGAAATCCGCGTGCCCGAAGCCGGGGTAGTGCTGGATGTCATCAGCGCGCGCGGCATCAAGGCCAATGCCTTTGCGGGGAAGATTGGGGTGATTTGAGACGTGGTGCATAGTGCGTAGTGCGTGTTGCGTAAGGTTCACGCAATACGCAACACGAAGGTGTTCATTCTTGGGAGGAAATACAGCGTGACAGTTCAAGGCAGAACCGCCCTTGTGACCGGGGCAGGCAGCGGCATCGGCGAGGGGATTGCGAAGGCGCTGGCGCGGGCGGGCGCACAGGTGGGCGTGGCGGATGTCAACCCGCACGGCATGCAGCGCGTGGTGGAAGAGATTCGGGCCGAGGGCGGCGCGGCGCTGGGGGTGGAGGTCAATTTGACCCAGGCCGAGCAGGTGGAGGCCATGTGCCGCCGCGTGGCGGATGAGTTTGGCCGGCTGGATATTTTGGTCAACAACGCCGGCATCATCGCCCCGGAAGTAGAAATTGACGAGATGAGCGAGGAAACCTGGGACAAAATCCTCACCGTCAACCTCAAAGGGCAGTTTTTGACCTGCCGCAGCGCGGTGCGGCTGATGAAGGCGCAGCGGTACGGGCGGATTGTCAACATTGCTTCGCGCTCCTGGCTGGGCGGGGTGGGCCTGGCCAATTACGCCGCCTCCAAAGGTGGGGTGGTCAGCCTGACCCGCAGCCTGGCGATTGAGTTGGGCCAATACGGCATCACCGTCAACTGCGTCTCACCCACCCTGGTGGTGACGCCGCTGTTCCTGGGCATGCCGCCGGAGGAGCAAGAGCGCGATTTACAAAAGGCCAAACGCAACCCGATTCCGCGCCTGGGCAAGCCGGAGGATGTGGCCGTGGCCGTGCTCTTTTTTGCCAGCGACGAAGCCGAGTTCATCACCGGCCAGCACCTTTACGTCGGCGGCGGGGGAGATTTGATGACGTCGGGGGCGGTGGGGTAATGTATCATCCACATTTGAAAGTTTGTTGCGTGGTGCGTGTTCCGTTCGCTTTGCGTACGCACCACGCAACACGCACCACGGGATGGGAAATCTGTTTAGTTGGCGCAACTTGAGGATGAAGCTATGATTATTGACTTTCGCGTCCAGCCGCCATATAAAAGCTTTCTGGGCATCCACTTTTTCCGGCCTCGCCCGGCGGTGGAAGACCCGGTCACGGGCAATCCCTTTGCCCTCAACCGCAAAGCGACGCCCTCCTTTGACCGGCAATCCATCGAACTGTTTGTGCAGGAGATGGACGAGGCCGGGATTGATGTGGCTGTGATCACCGGGCAGCGCACCGGCCCGCGCGGGCGCAGCGCCAGCAACGACGACATCGCCGAGTTGGTGCGGCGCTATCCGGGGCGCTTTGTGGGCCTGGCCGGGATTGACCCCCTGGAAGCGGGCACGCTGGACGAGGTGCGCCGCAGCATCGAGGGGCTGGGCTGCCGGGGCATCGCCATGCTGCCCGGCTGGAGCGACCCGCCCCTGCACGACGACGATGAGCGGGTCTACCCAATTTACGAGACCTGCCAGGAGTTGGGGGCGCTGGTGGTCATCACCAGCAGCCACTACATCGGCGCGGATATGACCTATTCGCTGCCAATCCATCTACAGAAAGTCGCCTTTGATTTTCCCCAATTGACCCTCATCATCGGCCACGCCGCCTACCCCTGGACGGTGCAAGTGTGCGCTATGGCCATGCGCTGCACCAACGTGTACCTCATGCCGGAGTTTTACATGTACCTGCCCGACATGCCCGGCGCGGAGGATTACGTCAAAGCGGCCAATAGCTTTCTCTCCCACCGCATGTTATACTCCTCCTGCTACCCCAGCCGCTCGCTGGGGCAGGCGCTGGAGGAGTTCCGGGCGCTGCCACTCAAGCCGGAGGCGCAGGAAAATCTGCTGTGGCGGAATGGAGCACGGTTGTTGGGAATAAATGACTCATAAATTAAATCTTTTGGTTTAATAAAGTCTCGGTTTGGTAACAAAATTGAGTTCAGGGTAAAATTTAGCTCAAGAAAGTTGATTTTAAGGAGTTGGCTATGGAAGTGCATGAATTGGTGATTGAAATGAAACTGCTCGAGCGACGTTTGACTCTCTATGAAGAAAAATATGGCGTTCTGAGCGAAGATTTTTATGCAGCCCTGATGTCAGGCGAATTAGCCCGTTATGATGACTACGATGAAACCCGTACCGATTTCAGCCGGTGGAAGGGTATCTATGAAACGTGGTTGCGCCGAAAGCAGGCCTATACCGCTCAAATTAAACCGGGTGAGCTGGTGAACAACTTGCGTTTTCAACCGGCTTACTGACGATGAGCGATACCCCCTTAATATCGCTGGTCAACTATAGTCGTTTTGTGGCTGAGTCAGTTGATCACGCCCTGGTTGAGCGTTCTACGGTAGCCGTCTGGTCTACGAGTCCTTACACCGGCATAGCCGAGGGAGAAATTTTCTTTTCGCAAGAGTTCCGACTACGAATGAGAGAAGAACTGGATTTTGAGGCCGGTTTAATCACCGCGTATGGTTATGAAGTGTATCGGGGTGAAGAAAAACTGTATTGGTATGATGACTTTCCGCATCCTCGTGACCCGACATTGGCTTCAACCTTTCCCCATCACAAACACGTGCCACCCGATATAAAGCATAATCGTATTCCTGCGCCAGAGATGAGTTTTATCCAACCTAACCTTCGGGTACTCATTCAAGAGATTGAAAATTTAATAAAATGATGCGCTTACAAGAAAAAATCACCCTCATCATCGGCGCGGGGAGCGGCATAGGCCGGGCGATAGCTGTGCGCTTTGCCCAGGAAGGGGCGACGGTGGCCGTGGCCGACCTGGCCCCGGAGGCCGGGCAGGAAACGGTCAGCCAGATTACGGCGGCGGGCGGGACGGCCCACTTCTTCCCGGTGGATGTGACCCAGCGAGAGCAGGTGCGGGCGCTGCTGGCGGCGGTCGAGGGACGCTTTGGCCGGCTGGAGGTATTGGTCAATTCGGCCGGGGTGGCCGGCCGGGGCCGCATCGAGGCGACGCCGGATGAGTTGTGGGAGCGAGCGCTGGCGGTCAATCTCTCTGGCGTTTTTTGGGCCTGCAAATTTGCCGTGCCGCTGCTCCGGCGCACGGGCGGCGGGGTCATCATCAATCTGGGTTCGGTGGCCGGGCTGCGGGGCTGGCCGGGCAGCGCCATCTACAGCGCCACCAAAGGCGGGGTGGTTATGCTGAGTCGCACCCTGGCCGCCGATTACGCCCGCGAGAACATTCGCGTCTTTGCCCTGTGCCCCACTGCGGTGGATACGCCTATCGTCAACCGCCTGTTTGCCGGCGAAGCCGACCCGGCTGCGGCCAAACAAGCCTACGAGGCCAAAGAACCGATGGGCCGGATGCTGACCCCGGAAGAGGTCGCCCACGCCGCCCTGTACCTGGCCTCGAACGAAAGGCCGCCCTATACGCCGGAGCCTTTTATTGTGTAGTTATCAGACCGAGGGACCGCCGACCGCAGACCGACGACCGCAAAAAGTAGGCGGTCAGCCGTCGGCGGTCGGCAGCCCCGTGATAAGGAGACGCCACTATGATTGAACTCCCCGAAGGTCGCTCCCTGGAATTGAGCTTTGAGCTGCTCAAAGGAGCGATTGATATTCACGTTCACCCGGGGCCGCATTTGTTCAGCAGCCCGCGCCGGGTAGACCCCTTTCAGGCGGCCACGCAAGCGCGAGACGCCGGCATGCGGGCCATCGTTATGCTGGATGTTTTTGAGATGAGCAACGGCACGGCCTGGCTGGTCAACCGGGTGGTGCCGGATTTTAAGGTGTACGGCGGCTTGATTTTGAACACCGTCTACGGCGGCATGAACCCACGCGCCGTCAAAACGGCCCTGTACTACGGCGACGGGGCCAAATATATCAGCTTTGGGGCGCACTCCACCTATTATCAGGCCGCCCGCGAAGGCAGGGTGATTGACGGCCAATTTGTCCCGTTGAGTGAGCTGTACCCCAAATTCAAAACCGAAGAGCTAGACCGCTGCATCCGCATCCCGCTGGCCGAAGACCCCGGCCCGGAGTTGGACGAAATCCTCACCCTGATTACCGATCACCCCCATGTTTACCTGGATACCGGCCA
>CAZDMM010000456.1:0-6335 GCA_964505845.1 uncultured Caldilineaceae bacterium | reverse complement strand
GGTTGGGATTTTTGATTCCCGACCACGCGATGCGCAAGGCGCTTCAATCTTCACAGTTCTGTCGCCGCTGAGATTGTTTTTTGGCTCAAAAAGTGATAAACTGGACCAAATAAGGAATTCGGCCCGCCAGGCTGAGATAGGAAAAATTCGGGGTTATTCGGCGGGCGAGTTATTGTTAGGCGCTTTGTTTGTTTGATCGAAGAGGAAATCCCTATGCCTGATCAAAATTCCCAAGATTCAGATAAGATTGATGAATACTTGCGAGTCATACGGGAACGAATCTTGACCCCAATTCAAAATACAGAGATACGAAACTATTCTACAGCCACCCTATTACTCCTTTTTGCGGCCATAGACGGTCTGGGAAAACTATTACACCCTAGCGATAAGGCAGGGTCTAATGCGAGGATTCGTGGGTTTCTGGATTATATGGGTGACGGTTATGAGATCCACAAAGAGGAATTATTAGCTCTGAGGAATTCTCTGGTACATAATGCGATAAATGTAGCCTCCTTTCTTTCGCGAACCGAAGTGGCCCGTGGCCAGCACCTCAAGAAAATGGGTGCTGATGATTTTATTTATGTGAATACAAGGGTCATGTATGAAGACTTTATAAGTGCGTTTAGCCGGTTTCAGACTGACATTAAAAATAACCTAGAATTGATGAAGCGTGCTGCTGACCGGCTTGAGTGGAGAGAGACCGCTGATCGGCTTGAGTGGGGGGAAGCTAATCCACTAGATCACCCAAATACCCCAACACCTCCACCACCAGTTGAGTTCATATACGCGAAGTGAGGTACAGAATATTACTGATAGGAACAGACTGAACAATGAGATAAACATTCACCTATGGAGAAAACAAGGATGACAATACGAGCAAAACCACCACGACCCCCACAACCATGGAAAGTTTATCATCTATTCGATCTTGGAAAAAGACAGGGGAAGAAAAGTGATTACTTAAAAGCTGTTCCAGTCCTCATTCTTGAAAAATGGGTGCAAGAGGAGAGAAAAGATGGAGTAGCAAACTACGCCTGGACCAAGGATATTAAAGAGCGGTTAGAAAAATGTGGATTGGTACGTCTTGTACCCAAGGCTAGCGGAGGGATATTTGGCTCAATGACGAGCACGCAGCAATCTCGTAACCTAACCCCTCCTCTTATAGAGAACAAAGGAGAGGGAATGTTTTGGATCAACCTACCATACTATGAACCGCTGCTCCAGGAATATCGTGAAAAATACTGTAAAGATTATCCAGAGGACTACAAAAAACTCTTTCCAGCCGGGGAACCGGACTGGGGATCACCGCCGTCTAAAGGACGAGTAGAGCATAAAGAGGCCAAACCAAAGCCCGCAGTATCGGAAACACAGGACGAGATACAGAGCTTGCTTGTACCGGTAGAACAAGCCCTGCGTGAGCGACAGCAGGTTATTGAAAGGCTAAAACAGGAGATTGGTAAACTACAAGCGGAGTTTCAGACTGCCCTTAACAATGTCAAAGATGCTAAAACAAGAGCGGAAGCTGCCGAAACTAAAGTTGCTCAATTAGAAGAACAATTTGCCAAGATAAAGAATAAATCAGAGTATATTCATTCAAGTAGAATAGCTGAACTCCGTTCAATTTCTTCTCGACAATTTGATTTAA
The DNA here is from genome assembly GCA_964505845.1 of uncultured Caldilineaceae bacterium. Lineage (GTDB taxonomy): Bacteria > Chloroflexota > Anaerolineae > 4572-78 > J111 > DSQQ01. The sequence continues at coordinate 4,690 of CAZDMM010000456.1, read as the reverse complement.
CAAGATTAATTGAATTATGTGAGGAATTAAATGACAACTATGCTAAGGGAAATGTCCTTGCGGTTCCAATGTTAGTACGGGCCATTATAGACCATATTCCCCCAATTCTAGGCCACAATACTTTTAATGAGATTACCAATAATTACGGTGGATCCCAAGCCTTCAAATCCTTTAAAAAATCTATGCAGAATCTACAAAACTCGTTAAGAAACATCGCGGATGCCAGCATACATTCAACAATTCGTTCTAAAGAGACGTTACCGAATAGTACCCAAATTGATTTTTCGCCTGACTTAGATGTACTTCTAGCAGAGATCGTAAGAATACTAAAATAAATTGGCCAAAAAATATGGGCTTCAAAACCTTGGATTATTGCATTAGACTTAACTAACAGAACCAGCATGGCCAAAACCCTACTACACCGGCTCTTTGGCGCGAGAAACTGCCCAAACACCTGGCAGCCCAATTGGAAGGTGAAGAGATTCTATTCCTGGAGGAAGGCATCACAGGCTCAGTCACCTACCGTGGCTTCCGAGCGCCGGGAAAGAACTGGCTGAATTCACCTTGTCTTTTGTGCGTCATTGACGTATAATAAAACATGCTCTTCATCGAAACACCCCTCTTCACCAAACTCATCCCAGAGTTAGTGTCCGATGAAAACTACCGCTTGCTCCAACAAACGCTCATCCTCCGGCCCGAAACAGGTGCTCTCATTCAAGGGGGTGGTGGACTTCGGAAAATACGCTGGAAGCTACCAGGCCGAGGTAAAAGAGGTGGGCTGCGGATCATTTACTATTGGGATGTTGCCGCCGAGACAATTTATATGCTTCTCCCCTACCCCACAAATAAACAGGAAGATTTGACCCCAGGACAGCTAAAAATGTTGCGCCAATTGATAAAGGAATGGTTAGAATGAATGAAAAAGATTTTGCCAATCTGGTGGAAAGTATTAAACAAGCCGGGCAGATCAAACGAGGTGAACTTGAGCCAGGTCGAGTATTTGAATTCAGTCCCTTAGATATAAAGGCCATTCGGGAACAATTTCATAAATCCCAACGAGAGTTTGCCTATATGATTGGGGTAAGCGTCGGAACCCTGCAAAATTGGGAGCAGGGCCGGCGTAAGCCGGAAGGGCCAGCCAGGGCCTTGTTGCAAGTAGCGGCTAAAAACCCTAAAGCCGTAATAGAAGCTTTAGGAACGGGAGAATAAGCTGGCGTAAATAGAAAATTCGCATCTGTGTCAATCTGTCGTCAAAATACAAAAGGAGTGTTCACGCATCTGGCGCACCCCACCGACACCTGCCCCGCTCAGGTGCGGGTAATGAAAATCTTTACGTGACACGTGACACCTGACACGTGACACCTGACACTTATTTTTATAAGGAGAACCCATGCAAGCACCCCCTGAAAAACTCGGCTCATTCTACCTCGGCGCGGAGTACGACCTCAAAAGCGGCCAACGCCTCGAGTCCCCCCTCAACTACGACGCCCGCGATTTGACCACCCACGCCGTGTGCGTGGGCATGACCGGCAGCGGCAAAACCGGCCTGTGCATCGGCCTGCTGGAAGAAGCCGCCCTGGATCAAGTGCCCACCATCCTCATTGATCCCAAAGGCGACATCACCAACCTGCTCTTGCAGTTCCCGGAGCTGCGCCCGGAAGATTTCCAGCCCTGGGTCAACGCCGACGACGCCCGGCGCAAAGGCCAGAGCGAGGCCGAATATGCCCAGGCCACCGCCGAGACCTGGCGCAAAGGCCTGGCCGACTGGGGCATCGGCCCGGAGCGCCTCCGCGCCCTGCAAGCCGCCACCCAGTACACCATCTACACCCCCGGCTCCGACGCCGGCATGCCGGTCAGCATCATGGGCAGCCTGGCCGCACCCGGCCTGGATTTTGAGCCAAACGCCGAAGCCATCCGCGAGCGCATCGGCGGCGTGGTGGCGGCCCTGCTGGGGCTGGTCGGCCTCAAAGCCGACCCGGTGCGCAGCCGCGAAGCCATCCTGCTGGCCAACATCTTTGAGCATTTCTGGAGCAAAAACGAGAACTTGGATTTAGCCAAGCTCATCCTCTCTATTCAAAACCCGCCGGTCAAACAGTTGGGCGTTTTTGATGTAGACACCTTCTTTCCGCAGCAAGACCGCTTCAGCCTGGCTATGGCCTTCAACAACCTGGTCGCCTCGCCCAGCTTTCAATACTGGCTCAAGGGCGACCCGCTGGACGTGGACCGCCTGCTGTACGACGCCCAGGGGAAACCGCGCCAGAGCATCTTTTACATCGCCCACCTCTCCGACGAGGAGCGCATGTTCTTTGTCACCTTGCTGCTGGAAAACGTGCTCACCTGGGTGCGCCGCCAGAGCGGCACCACCAGCCTGCGCGCCCTGCTCTACTTTGACGAAATCTTTGGCTACTTTCCCCCCACCGGCGAGCCGCCCTCCAAGCGCCCGCTGCTGACCCTGCTCAAACAGGCCCGCGCCTTTGGGCTGGGCGTGGTGCTGGTAACGCAAAACCCGGTAGATTTGGATTACAAAGGCTTGACCAATGCCGGCACCTGGTTTATCGGCAAGCTGCAAGCCGAGCGAGATAAAGCCCGCGTGCTGGAAGGCTTGGAAGGGGCCATCGCCGCCGCCGGAGGCAAAGGGGCAGCGCTGGATTACGATGCGGTCATCACCCAACTCGGCAACCGGCTCTTTTTGATGCACAACGTCCACGCCGACGGGCCGGTCATCTTTCAAACTCGCTGGGCTATGAGCTATCTGCGCGGCCCGCTTACCAAACCGCAAGTGCAGACCCTCATGCAGCCGCGCAAGCAGACCTCTACGGCCGCCGCGCCCGCCATGACCGCCACTGTGGCCCCGGCGGCGGCGACACCTGCTGTGGCTCCGGCTCCCGCACCGCAAACCGCTGCCCAGCCTTCCATCCCGGAGGGTTATAAAGCGACTCCCTCCGCCCTGCCCCCGGACGTGCCGCAGGTCTACTTGCCGCTCGCCCTCGGTGAGCAGGAAGCGACCCGCCAGTTGGCCCAGCAGTCGGGCCGCAATTTGGATGTCACCCAGGTACAATTGATTTATGAGGCCGGCGTTTTGGGCAGCGCCTCGGTGCGTTTTGTGGACCGCAAGCGCAAGCTGGACGAGCCGGAGGAAAAGATGCTGGTCGTCCCGGCCGCCGACGCCGCCCGCAGCGTCAAGTGGGAGCGGGCCGAGGCGGTAGCCGTCAAACCTAACGACCTGAGCGATGAGCCGGAACGGGTCGGCCCGGAGCAGGGGCCGTTCTTTGGCCCGGCCCCCGCCGCCGCCAGCACCGGCCAGGAAATCAAGGCGCTGACTAAAGATTTGGGCGATTGGCTCTACTACAACAGCCGCTACAAGCTCACTACCCAGCCCGATTTGGGCCTCTTCCAGCAGCCCGGCGAGGAGGAGCGGGCCTTCAAGATTCGTTTGCAGCAGGCCGCCCGCGAGCGGCGCGACGAGGAGGTGGACGCCCTGGAAAAGAAGTACAAAGACCGGCTTGACCGGCTCAACGACAAGCTCAAAAAAGCGGAGCGGGAGTTAGCCGCCGACCAGGCCGCCTATGAGTCGCGCAAGCAGCAAGAGGTGGTGGGGCTAGGAGCGACGGTGCTGGGCTTTTTCTTTGGCCGCAAGGGCGTCTCCTCGGCCATCACCGGGGCCATGAGCAAGCGCGATCAAACCAGCCGCGCCAGCGCCGAAGTGGAAGAAACACAGCAAGAAATCGAAGAGATTCAGAAGGAAATCAGCGAGTTGGAGAATGAGCTAAAAGAGGCCACCGACGAGATTACCACCCGGTGGGCCAATGCGTTGGAGAACCTGTCGAGCGAGGAGATTGCCCCCCAGCGCACCGACATCAAAGTGCGCCAGGTGGCGGTGGCCTGGCTGCCGGCCTGGCTGGTTACCTACGGCGGCGATACGGCCACCGTACCGGCGTATGAGGTAGCCAGCAATCCGTGAACTTAAGTGTTGAGGGTAGCTTTAGTTAAGACAGCAAGGAGTCATCACAAACTACCATACGTTACTTGCAATGAAAAACCCCTCACCCCGTCGCTGGCGCGACTCCCCTCTCCCGGTGGGAGAGGGGTTGGGGGTGTGGGCGATTTACAAGAAAGTGAAATGAGAAAATATTAATGAAGTTTTAACCCTTTAAAGCCGCTTCCACATCGCGCGGTTTGAAGGGTTTGCCGACAAAACCGTCGCACAATTTGCGGAACTCTTTGGTGCGAGCATCAGCGGCGCTGGCGCTGCTCATGCCAATAATCCGGGCCTTTCCGCAACATTCCTTTTGGCGCAGTGACTGCACCATGTCATAGCCGTCCATGCGAGGCATCATCAAATCGGTGATGATTACCTGGGGCCGCGTCTCCACGGCTTTGCGCAGCCCCTCCTCTCCGTTTTGGGCCGTCAAAATTTGCGTTGAGGCGCCGATGGCCCGCTGCACCATCTGCTGCATGACCATCAATATGAGGGGATCATCATCTATAATTAATACAACCTTTTGGCACATCATTCCAAATCTTCCTTGCGGGCCAATCACCATGAAGTCAATAAAGATATAAAAAACAGCATAGCATACTTTGGTTTGAATTTAGTTTGAGAGCAGTGATTTCTCTTGTTCCCAAACTGGAGTTTGGGAATCTCTTGTTCCCAAACTGGAGTTTGGGAATCTCTTGTTCCCAAACTGGA
>CAZDMM010000455.1:0-6344 GCA_964505845.1 uncultured Caldilineaceae bacterium | reverse complement strand
AGATTGAGACGGCCATTAAATATTGTGAGCAGGCCCTTTCCATTGCCCGTGAAATTGGCGATCACCGGGGCGAGGCGGCTAATTTGGGTAACCTGGGTCACATCTATAAGCAGCAACAAGAGTTGGAACGAGCCACTGAATATTTCCAACAAGCCCTAACTATCAACCGCGAGGTTGGTAATCGCCGCCGTGAAAGTGCTGATTTGGGTGGCCTGGGAGATGTCTACCGCGAAAAGGGACAGAAGGAACTGGCGATTGACTACTATAACCAGGCCCTGATTATAGCTCGCGAAGTAGGCGACCGCCTGCGTGAGGCTCTTTATAGACGGAATTTGGGCGAACTGGACGAAAACTCCGATCCAGGCCGTTAGACCCATAAATTTCTCGGTGTCTTCTTTACCACCTATTGAAGTTATTTTCGGTCAACCCTTAGCCAGCGCGTCTGATATGGGGCCAGGGCAACTGTCAAAGTTTTAGCTGAAGACATCTCGAGGGGACCGGCACCGATCAGATCGATCAAGCCAGCCGCTGTTTCCAATCCACCTGTATACATATCGATTTCAATCTGCCGCGACTGACCGGAAACGTTATGCAGGCACAACACCTGCTCGCCGCCATCTGGTGCGCTACGTAGCATAGCGAACACAGCCTGCCCCTCCTCTGTCTGGATTACACGCTGTTTGCCGTGAGGATGGAAGGCGGCTGATGCAGCCCGAGCTTTGAGCAACTGCGCGTACCGGGTAAAAATTTTATAGCGCCGCGAGTCAGGGTCGCTCAACTCCTCTTCCAAATAAGTACGGTCATATTTCTGCCGGTTGATAGCCCGATTACTTTTTGTCAGTTTCACCCCTTCGGACCAGCCCCGCGAGCCAAACAGACTGTGGAAGTAAATCCCCGGTACGCCAACCAGCGCCAGCATAATGGCCTGGGCGGCGATGAAGCGATCCACTTGCAGTTCCAGGCTCTCCTCCCCGGCAGGATTGGTCAAAGCATCGAAATAATTAATATTCAGCTCGTAGGGACTCGGGGAGCCGTCAGGATTAGCCTTGTAAGAGACCTCACCCCCGTTGGCCAATGTCCGGGCCACCAACGCCTCAATTTCCGGTTCGGCCAGAATTCCTTTGACCGGGTTAAGACCAATGCCGTCGTGTGAAGCCAGAAAGTTGAAAAAAGTAACCCGGTCAGAGGGCAGGGACAGGCCAGTCGCCCAGTCGGAAAGTCGCCTGGCGTTCCCGGTTTGAAAGGTATGCAGGACCAACGGCGGCAGGGCAAAGTTATAGATCAGTTGGGCCTCGTTGGTACCGTCGCTAAAATAAGTGAGGTTCTCGACGTGCGGGACGTTGGTTTCCGTGATTAGAGCGACTTGGGGCGCGACGCAATCTAACAAGGCGCGGAAGAATTGGATAAGACGATGAGTTTTGGGGTGGTGAATACAGGGGGTGCCAAACTCCTTCCATAAGTAAGCTACCGCATCCAGGCGGATAAACCGGGCGCCGTGGGCAATATAAAACAAGAGCGTCTCCGTAATATCCAGCAGTACCGCCGGGTTGGCATAGTTAAGATCAACCTGGTCCTCGCTAAAGGTCGTCCAGACTGCCTTTTCACCGGAGGGTGTTGGAATTTTCAACAGCAGGGGCAGCGCTCGAGGCCGGACGACCATCGAAAGATCAACCCCTTCCGGCACGACGATAAAATAGTTCCGATAGATCGGGTCATCGCGCCGGAACGCCTGAAACCACTCACTTTGGGCCGAGACATGATTGATCACGGCGTCGAACATTAGCTGGAAGCGCTGGCCCAGTCTATCAACATCTGCCCAGGTGCCCAGGGCCGGTTCGACTGTCCGATAGTTGATCACAGCAAAGCCATCATCCGAGGAGGAGGGATAGAACGGTAAGATATGCAGGCCACTGATCAGGCCGGTTAGATATGTCTCGCAAAACTCGGCCAGGCCGTGGAGATGGAGCACATCAGGTTCGCGGATCTGGTCGCCATAGGTAATCAGGATGGCATCTTGCTGGGTCAGACCGGTCACATCAGGAGGGGGCAGCAGAGGACCGTAATTTTCTAGCAGGTGCTGTACCTGTTCCAAAACGGTACGCCCCACTGAGTCGCCGTACAAGGCGATGAGATGCCCCAACAGAGTATGGAGCGAGTCCGAACTAAAGGCTTTGGCTTCACGATTCATTGGGGATGATCCTCCTCGTTTCGGTATTGCCGGACCAACACAATTTGATATCTAGCACACAATTACTCCGGACCGTAATGTCAGGCCGATCATTTGGATTCTTACGGGCCGAGCAATGAAGATCGAGCAGCCCATCGCGACCAAAGGGGTAACGTTCCACGCCAAATGGGTCAGTTCCTGGCGGAATATCCCAGATCAGGCAGTTGTTAGGAACATCAGGCCCGAGACCAAAGATATATTCAAGCAAGATAGCGATAGGCCCAAGCCCGCTCCAGCCTACAAAATCGCTGATGGCCTTCCGGTCAGGTCTCTCGCCAGGAGCTATGGTTTCGGGAGCGTAATACTCCCAGAGCGTCCCGGTCTGGCTGAACACCTCGACCACGTTTTGAAGGTGATTGCTGGCAATATCGTAGGCCAACTGATCATAGCCAGTAGCGGTGAGACCACGCAGGACCATATAGGCGGTTGGTGGGAAAACTCCACCCCGCCAATAATAGCCGGTCGGATCATACCCCGGAGCGTCCCGGGCAATGGCAGGAACACGGTGGGGGCGCTTAAAGGTATTGGGATCGTCGAGCCAGGCAACTACTCGTTCCCGCCGCTCAGGGGGTACTGCCTCAGCCAACAGAGTCCAGAAAGCCCCAATCGTCTTAAGCTCGGTTGTCCGGCCATCTGGACGTACATCAAAATAAAAGCCGGTCTGCTCATCCCATGCGGCCGTATTAATCCAGGTATCTAACATCTCGATCTCTTGCCGTTCCGCAACCACGTCATCAAGGCGGCCTAATACCCCGGCCATATCTACCAGGCGGCGGGCCGACAGCATAGCTTGGGCATTCGCATCAATCCAACTCAGGTGACCGTGGCTGATGCGGACCTCGCTATCATCCCGGCCACAACCAATGCGGTCCTGGTTGTCCATTCCTGCGGAGAGTCCGCAATGCCAGTAGGAACCTGTTTGCCAGGTTCGGAAGCGTCTCACCCAGTGGTGATAGGCGAGGATAACAGGGAAGACTTGGGCTAGGCGCTCACGGTCACCGGTGTCACGGAAGTATTCGTACTCGCACCAGGCCAGGAGGTTTGGACCAGTTGAACCGGGATCGTGCCGGTGGAACATTTCCCCGTGAGGAATTGGTGGTAGTTCGCGGCATATATAGCCATCGAGGTGCTGGCGGGCATAGAAGTTATTCAGGGTTTTCTGAAAGTCAAAGGCGCGTATACCATAACGGGCGAAAAACTGAACCCAGATGCTATCCCACTTAAATAAATTCTCGTTGAATGCGGAATTAAGGTAATGGTTGATGAATCCGTTTTCAGGAGAGGCCTTTCTGATATTAGCGAAGGCCAACCGCCAGGCTTTCCAATAACAATCAATCACATCCTGGTGCCCTTCCCAATAGGGAGCCGGCAGCCGGGGTTGGGCTTCATCGAAGGTAGGCACATCGCCTTGTTCGATCCCGGCATATCGAAAGATATTTTCCTTCACTAATTCCTCCAGTATGAAATAGTTGAGATAGTCGCTTGGCCCAATTTCTGTATTCATACTACATTTCCTTTCTGGACAGCATTAGGCAAAATAGGATTGAGTTTTGATCAATTCGATGAGCAGTCTTAAATCCTAATATAGCTTAAGGTGATAAGAATAATACCCATGATTTTGTATTAAAAATGTATTTTTGTGGATCAGAAAACGATTATTGCTAAGCTAATGGATCTCATCGATCAGGTACCCTTCTTAGGTCGGTTTTCTAGGATGGATCAATGATATTTAAGCAGCAGATTCAGTGTTTTTGCCAAACTACTTTCAGTTGACAAAAATAAAGCATTATCGTCAGCAGCCTCGATCTAATCAGACATGAGTTCATCGGGATCGTCTTACTGTGGCTAATGAGTGAAGTGTGGGCTCAAGGAGGTGAGTTAAAGCAGTTTGAACGGCGCTGGTCTCATTTTGTGACCCGGCAGCGGCAAGAACAAGCGAGGCTGAAGAGGAGGCTCTGCCAGGGTTAGCCCATCAACCGCCGTGTATTGAGTACCAAAGGTGAGATCCTATCGCAGCTCTTGGGCCACCTGGCTTGGTCATCGTCGCGCCTTTGCCGCCAGCAATTCCAAATTTGGCGAGAGCCAGGTAAGGCTTGCGGTATCACGGGATCAATGTTAAGGTTTGAAAAATTCTTACTCCAAAGCTTGAATATTGCCAGTGCTAACTTTCGATGACTTGGTGAGAGCCTTTCATCAGTGCTCGATCAATTGCCCAACCATCGCCCTGGGCAGAATACCACCTATGAGATCAAAGATGCGGCTTTGGGTGCGTTTGCCGTTTTCTTTTGTCAGCAACGGGAGTACTGCCTTCTTGACACACCCCCCGACCGCAACGGATCTGGCACCACACTATCCGCCGTCAAAAACCGTCCCACCGCAGGCGAATAATACCTTGCCCGTAGGAACACCAACCCGGTCAGGTTGGTCTGCTCACCGGTATAGCCAAAAACACTTTGCCCCGTGCCAGTTTGCTCCAGACGATTGCCAAACGGATCGAAGCTTTTGCCGCATTGGAGGCAAAGCCGCGCAGCCAGACGGTGTAGGTGCCGGGCATGGTGAAGTTGATGAGATAAGATACCGCCGGGCTGCTGGTAATGGCGCTCGTTTGGTAAAGAACATCCACATCCGGCAGGGCGTGCAGGTAAGCGGTACCGGCGTAGCCGCTTTGCGCAGTGGCGGTCAGCCATTGGTGGGCAAAGCCCTTGCATTTTGAAGGTATAAAGAGACCGCAGAGGCTTGACAAACCACCAGGCCACCAGAAAAAAGGCCACCGGGTAGGGGGCGTGGCTCAGGAAAGGGCGCTGGTGGGGTAAAGATAGACCTGCTAGATTTAATAAGATATTTTATTTTTCTGGGGTAGGTTTGCCCAAACAATGGAGTTGTTGCTGAATAACGAAACTCAGATTTGGGACACAGACACTCGCGTCTGTCCTTTGGACAAGTGCAGGTGTGAACACAGAAAAACACAGATTGCGTAAAAAAATTAAAGAAAAAATCGCTGCACCTTATCTATAAAGCCATCCGGCTTCACCGATTCCGCTCACCCCGTACAAACAACCACGTCCCGGCAATCATAAAAACGATGAACAGCCCTGCGATAACAATGAGATTAAGAAATGGCCCTTGCAGCACCACCAAGGGATAATCCGGCTGCCCGGCGTAGAAGATGCCGCGAGTCAGATCAACCGCATAGCGCATGGGGGAAATGCGCGAGAGGATGTCCAGATACCAGGGTAAAACCTGGATGGGGCTGAAGACGCCGGCCAGAAAAAATTGTGGTAGCATGATGAAGGGAAAAACCTGGTTGGCGGCTCGCTGGCTGCTCAGGTTGGCTAAAATCAGCACCCCAAAAGCCCCGCCAAACAGGCACACAATCATCGCTACCACCAGCAACCCCAGCAGTTGCGCCCCGGAAATCGGCACACCAATCAAGGCGCTGAAAAGCACGATGGTGACGCCCTGGGCCACCGACACCAGCGACTCGCCCAGAATCTTGCCAAAAACAATAGCATAGCGGGAGATAGGCGACACAAAAATCTCCTGGCTAAAATCATTTTCCCGGTCTTCAATCAGAGAGATGATGCCGGTAGCCGATGATTGAAAGAGAGTTTGAGCAAAGACGCCGGTAAAGGTGAACACCAAAAAATCGTAGCCGATGTTGGCCCCCAAATTGGCCCGGAAGCTGCCGCCCAGAATACCGATGAAAATAGCCGGGAAGATCAGCGTGGAGACGATGCGCCAGGGGTCACGCAAAAACTTGAGCAAATCACGGTAGGCAATAGCCAGAATAGGGCTGAGGTTCATGCTTCCTCACCCCCGATGATGGAGAGGTAGGCGTCCTCCAGGCTGGGCACGTGAGTCCGTACCGTGGTGAGGGGAGTGTCAATGGCTTTCAGGACCTGGTGGGCGCTGCGGCCATTGAGATGAATTTTAAACAGCGGCGTTTCGGTAAAGAGAAAATCTAGCCTGGCTAATTCCTGGCGCAGTTGATCCCGGTCGGCGGCGTCAACCAGCACATACTCCTCAATTAAGTCAGCTTTGACCTGCTCCGGCGAGCCAAAAGAGACAATCCGGCCCTGGTTGATGATGCAAATGGTATCGGCCTCTTCGGCTTCGT
>CAZDMM010000454.1:0-6346 GCA_964505845.1 uncultured Caldilineaceae bacterium | reverse complement strand
CTGACCCCCAGAGGGGAGTCCTACAGCCTGGAAAATGTTTTGACCCGCGACCGCGTTCCTTTAAGAATAACTGTAGCCTATGAGGTTCAAGTGGCCTCCGCCGCTGAGTCGAAAAATCGCCTGAGCGAGCAGGCCGGCGACAAGCTCATCGGCGATGAGTACGACCAGTGTTATGAGAGCATCGCCCGTTTAATCGCCGCCAAATCGCCCGATGTGTGGGGGTCTATGAAAGGGGCCATCACCAAAGCCATCAGAGATGTGGTGAGTGCCTACAGTTTTGATGAGTTGTACGGCGCCGGCAAGGGCGACAAGCCCTGGGAAACCAGCCTGAGCAAACGGAAGCTGACCGAAATCAAAAAGAGCGTCCTGGAGCGGGTCAAAGAGGCGGGGCTGGATAAGCGGGCGCTGTTGAAAACGGTTGAGCTTGAGCTTCAAATTCCAGCCACGGTCAGCGCAGTGCTGAATGAACAACGGGCGGCGGCTCTCAAAGCCAGGATTGAGCAGCACGAGTCCACCGCCAGGGAGTTAGTCGCCCAGATTGACCTTAAGGCCAATCCAAAACCGGCCGCCGGCCAGGCCGACTTGACCGCGGAGTTGGCTCGCGTCAAAGCCCAGGCCGAAGTCTTAAAGGCCGAGTTCAACACCGAGTATTACCGGCACATGCTGCAACTATTACAGCAGCAAAACCAGGCCGATGAGGCGGCCAAATCCAGGTTATCCCACTTTGTCTCTAGCGCGCCCCTGCCGGAGGAGTTGAAGCGCTACCTCAGCCGGCCTTACGCGCCTCCGCTGCCCCTGCCCACCGCGCCCCCGGAGTCGCGGCCGGTGTGAATCACTGATACCGTTGAGCAAAAGTGAGGTCGCTGAAAAACCCTTTATTTGGTAAGGTGTTGGAAGGTTGGAGGATGGGAGGGTGGACTCCGCCTTATCCAGCCCTCCAGCCTTCCAATCCTCCGAGTAATTACCGATTTTGAAAATTAAAACCTATACGGTGAACAAACTCTCATGCACTTGCAGCGTCTCCTTCCGACCCTGGTCTCCATTGCCATCCTAGTCGCCATCACCCTGCTGCGCGACAAATCCCGTGCGTTGGCCGCGCTTATCGCTGTGACCCCGATCAATATTCCGCTGGCCATCTGGATTGTCTCCGGCAGCCTGGATGACGACCCGACTCGCCTGGCCGATTTTACCCGCACCCTCTTTTTTGGCATCCTGCCGGTTTTGGTCTGGCTGCTGATCGCCTTTTTGGCCTTGCGGGCCGGCTGGTCGCTGGGGGCAACGTTTGGCGCGGCTTACCTGGTGTGGGGGGTGATTTTGGGGGCGGCCTTTGGGTTGGGCTGGTTGTCGGTGGGCTGAAATGGGGAATATCGCTTGACTTTTTTTGAAGAGATGTGATATTATGTCAATATGACTTTTTGTAGTAAATTATATTGGTAAATTAACATCGCAACGCGCAAGTTCAGCCCGAACTCTGCGCGTTGTTTTTTTACCAGACTGTAACAGAGAGGCAACTATGGCAACTAAAGCAGACACTTTCGGCTCAAAAATTACTCCACCCAAACGGGTTATCATTGTACCCTTAGTTCTGTTAGGTATTTTAGTTATCACTGGAGTTTTGCTAACCTTTAATTATTGGTGGGCGGTAGGATTTGGTTTTGTGAGTCTTTTGTTTCTGTGGCGGTTTGGCCTGGAAGAACATGAAGCGCGCGGTTTATTATTATTGCTGACCTCCAGCCTTTGTGCAGCAGTGGCGGCAGGCAGTATCACCTTACCCTTATCTGCTAATGCCTCCGTGGCTATAACGGTAGGAATAATTGCTTTCCTGGGGGTGATAGTTTTCTTTCTAATGTTGGTAGCGGTGGCTACTCTGGGTATTTTGAAGTGGCACAAAAAAGATCAAAGCATGTCAATGCTAAAAGCCTTTGGCTATATGCTGACCGGTCTGTTAGGGCTGCTACATTTCTCTGTGATAGTTGAGGATGGCCAGATCAAAGGCAGTGATGGTGATAAAGAGCGCCTGGCTAAAATAGGCGGGCCGGGCTGGCTGACGGTTTATCCGGGTCAGGTGGTGGTTTTGCATGACTGGGGCAAAATTACCCGCGTGGTTGGACAAGGGTCAACCATGCTGAAACGAGAGGAGCAGATCAAAGCGATCGTCCCTTTGGGGGGTAAGGGAGGCACGAGTCAAATTAATGTTCTCACTAGAGATAGGATTCCTTTAAAAATAACTTTTGCTCATGTGGTACAGGTTGAACCGGCCAAAGAGACCGCTACTCGTTTGCCGGGACCTCATGGGAAAGAAGTGGGTGATGAATATGATCAATGTCATGAAGACATCGCCAAGTTAGTAGCAACCAAAGTGGCAGTTAAAGAAGATATGGTTGATATTTGGGAGGCCATGAAAGTTGCAATTGTTAATAATATGAAAGACGTAATTATGTCTTGTGATTTTGACGAGATATTTGACGCAAAGAAGAATGGTCAAGATTTGGCGGGCAGCGTCAATGATCGAAAAATTGTCGATATTGAAAATACCGTGCTGGCAAGGGTCAAAGATTCAGGGCTTGGCAGAGGCTTAGTATTGAGAGTGGTAGATATTAATGAGGTTCACTTCTCTGAAAAGATGGAAAATGAAATAATGGATCAAGTCACCCATCTGGTGAATACACGGATCGAAAATCTCAAAGCTCAAGCTGCGAAAAAAACGGCTGAGATTCAGGCAGAGGTAAAAGGAATTGAGGCTAAATCAAGTTTGGATGTAGCAGAACAGCAAGCAAACATAATAAGGAAACTGGCTGAGGCCGAAGCGGAAGCTAACAAGATGAAAGAAGAGGCTCGCCTAAAAGTGCGTTTGGAGCATTACAAAGATATTATGGAGAAACTTAAGGGAGACCAGGATGCCAGTGATGTAGCAAGAATTGTTTTAGAAAATGTAAGTGCTTCTGCGGTGCTGGAGGATGAGTTAAAACGACTACTTGAATTAATTGTTCACTATATCCGCAGTGAACATACGGCTCATACCTGATTGAACTCAACTAAAAATTGGGGTCAGAGTTTGAAGACCGTGTGTTTCCTATTTTGCCTTTTATAGATGAGCCTTCAAGTTGAGGTTGCGGATAACTATCCCGATTGTGGAGGAGATTGACCTGACTTTCAATTAATTCGATGCGTGCTCTTATTTTAGCCTGTTGCGTCGCTTTACCGGTTTCAAATTCTTCGGCTATTCCGGCCATCTGAGCCACAGCTTCTAAGCCTTGCTGAAAGCCAGAATGATAAGCTTCAACAAAATTATCTGAGATGGAATTGTTTAGGAGGCTATACTGAGTTTTCCAAAGAGCTAATAATGCATTTAATAATTCATCACGTCGGATCGTTCCAGTTGGAGCGTTTCGCCAATCCATTGTTAGCCTCGTAACTTAATAATATCAGAACTTTTGTTCTATGGCAAGTAAGGTGATTTGATTTGGTAAGGTTCCGAATAACTAAAGTTAGCATATCATAGATTATTTGGCTATTGAATCACCCTTATAGGCTAAAATGGGGTCAAATAGTGTACCGCATAAATTAGGAAGGCTGGAGGATTGGAAACCGGACGCCAGTCCTCCACCCCTCCAGCCTCCGTTAAGCTCAGATTACCTCTAACCCGCCCAGATACGGCCGCAGCACCTCCGGCACCACAATGCTGCCATCGGCCTGCTGGTAATTCTCCAGCACGGCGATCATCAAGCGCCCCGGCGGTAGACCGCTGCCGTTGAGGGTGTGCATAAATTCCGGTTTGGCCCCCGGCTCACGGCGGAAGCGCAGGTTGGCCCGCCGGGCCTGAAAGTCGGTCACGTTGCTGCAACTGCTGATCTCCATCCACTCGCCCTGGCCGTGCTCGCCGGGAACCCAGGCTTCGATGTCGTACTTTTTGGCCGCAGCGAAGCCCAAATCGCCGGTACACATCTGCACCACCCGGTAAGGCAGCTTGAGCCGCCGGCACAGGTCTTCGGCGTTGGCCACAATTTCCTCCAGGTGGTCGTAGCTCTCCTCCGGCAGGGTGTAATGATACATCTCCACCTTTTCAAATTGATGCACCCGCTTGATGCCGCGCACGTCGCGCCCGGCGCTCATCTTCTCCCGGCGAAAGCAGGGGGTGTGAGCCAGGTAACGAATCGGCAGTTGGCCGGCCTCCAGAATCTCATCGGCAAAAAGATTGGTCAGCGGCACTTCCGCCGTGCCAATAAACCAGTAATCCTCCTCAGCATCGTAATACATGTTATCCCTAAACTTGGGCAGGTGGGCCGCGCCAATCATAGCCTGCTCCCGCACCATAAAAGGCGGATAGATTTCGGTGTAGCCGTGCTCGCGCACGCCCACATCAATAAAAAAGTTAGTCAGCGCCCGGTGCAGGGCCGCCCCGGCCCCTTTGAACAGGTAGAAGCGCGTGCCGCTCATCTTAACGCCGCGCTCAAAGTCAATAATGCCCAGGGCCTCGCCCAACTCCCAATGAGGCTTGGGCTTAAAATCAAACTGAGGCGGCTGTCCCCAGCGCCGCACCTCCACGTTATGGTACTCATCCGGGCCGACCGGCACACCGGGGCCGGGCATGTTGGGCACGTAAAGCTGTTTCTGGTACAGGTCGGCCTCCACCTGGCGCAATGTTTCATCCAGTTGGCTGATTTTATCGCCCAAACCGGCGATTTCTGCTTTTTTGGCTTCCGCCTCAGCCTTTTTGCCCTGGCCCATCAACTGGCCGATGGCTTTGCTGCCGGCGTTGCGCTCCTGGCGCAGCGCCTCCACCTCTTTTAGAATGTCCCGGCGCTGCCGGTCAAGCTCCAAAATTTCGTCAATCGGCGCTTCGGTGTTCAGGTCACGCAACGCTGCTTTGACCTGCTCTGGATTCTCCCGGATAAAGTTTAGGTCGAGCATAGATTTTTCCCCTTTCTACTTTCTGATTTTCGTGACCGCCGACCGCAGACTGACGACCGCCAAACTATTAATGGCGGTCGGCGGTCTGCCGTCCTCAGTCCAAATAAAAACCCCCACCCATAAAAGGGCGAGGGTTGTTTACGCTCGCGGTACCACCTTTTTTCGCCAGATTTACTTTAGCCAACCAGACAATTTTTCTGCGTTTGTTTGAGTCGGGATTAGAAGATGAGGGGATTTTTTGATTTTTAATCCCCCAATCCCGGCGAGCGCTGCTCTGGTTAACTGATTTTTTCTGGTGATCTCGACTGCGCGTTAACGGGCGCACCCGGAGTGGCTCATCGCCGCCGGCTCAGGAGTGGAATTCAGCCCTCCCTTCGCACGCCTTGCACCCACCGGCGCGTCTCTGGGTAATCCAGGAAGTGGCTTACTTTTCTCCGTCACAGCCAATTAGCTAAAATTATAACACAACGATTAAAATACGCAATCTGATTTTGAAAAATTTTACCCACACAGGAGCAGAGCAGACGATGGGCGAAATCTATAATGTCATCAGTGCGAATAGTGTGCCGGGCTACCTGGTCAGGCTGCTGCTGATTGTACTGGTGACGGTAGGGGTGGCTCCACTAATGAGCTGGCTGGTGGTGAAAATTTTTATGGTGCGGCGAGTGGCCTGGCAGCAGCGCATCCCGGAACGGCGGCTGCTGACCCTGCGCTCGCTGATCAGCGGGGCAGTGCGTTTAGCCGTCTATCTTGGCGGCTTGATTGCTATCTTGCTGACCCTGAATGTGCCGGCCGGCGCTATTGTCACCACCATCGGCTTGTTTTCAGCGGGACTGGGCTTTGCCGCCCGGCCCCTCATCAGCGATTACGTGGCCGGCATCACCTTGATCTTTGAAGATTTGTTCTCGGTGGGAGATAAGGTGGAGATGCTGGAAGTCATCGGGCTGGTAGAAGCGGTAAAACTGCGCACCACCCACATTCGCGCCAGCACCGGGGAGCTGTATATTGTTCCCAACGGCGACATGCGGGTCGTGCGCAACCTGTCGCGCGGCCTCTTCTCGGTGGCTAACGTTAAGGTCACGGTGGCGGCCGAGGATTTTGCCAAAGCCTGGCAGGTTTTAGAGCAGGCGGCTGAGGCCGCCCCGGCCAAACTGAGCGACCTGATCGAGCGGCCCGAATTAATCAGCGAGGAGGGCGCCATCGCCGCCGGAGTAGAGCTGACCCTGCTGGCCAAAGCCGCCTATGGCCGGGGGGCCTCGCTGCGGCCTCAAATGATGTCGCTGGTCATTGAGGCGTTAACGGAAGCCGGGGTGCGCCTGAGTGCGCCGCCCGCACCGTTATCAGCGCCCTAATTCTGAAGAGCCGTCACGAAGCCCCGGCTTCACCACCCAGCCATGAAAATCCGGCCCCCGATTCGGGGGAGAGGTGGGGTGGG
>CAZDMM010000453.1:0-6361 GCA_964505845.1 uncultured Caldilineaceae bacterium | reverse complement strand
TAGCAACCCGGATAAAAAGAGGGCATTGTGGCCTTGACTGACCTCGCCGCCCTCGACAGAATGGTAATTAGTAATTGGTAATTACCAATTACTAATTACAAAATTACCACCTCACTTCTCAATCGGCGCGCCGACCAGGTTGCCCCACTCGGTCCAACTGCCATCATAGTTGCGCACTTGAGGGTAGCCTAAGAGATAAGTCAACACAAACCAGGTGTGGCTGCTGCGCTCGCCGATGCGGCAGTAGGCCACCACATCCTTATCGGGGGTGATGCCCTGGCCCTCATACAGGGCTTTTAACTCTGCCGGTGATTTGAAGGTACCATCATCATTAGCGGCCCTGGCCCAGGGGATGTTTTTGGCGCTGGGGATATGCCCACCGCGCAGCGCCCCTTCCTGGGGATAATCGGGCATGTGGAGCAGTTCACCGCTGTACTCGCCGGGGGAACGTACATCTACCAGGGCGCCGCCCTTTTTGAGATGCTCCATCACCTGGTCCCGAAAAGCCCGGATTTTGCTGTCATCCCGAATGGGCGTTGGATAGTTGGCGGCCGGATAGTTGGGCACTTCGGTAGTCATGGGGCGGCCTTCTTCTTCCCACTTTTTGCGGCCCCCATTCATGATTTTGGCGTTAGCGTGCCCAAAAAGCTGGAACACCCAAAAGGCGTAACAAGCCCACCAATTATTCTTGTCGCCGTAAAAAACGACGGTGGTATCAGGGCCAATGCCCTTGGCCGACACCAACCTGGCAAAACGCTCACCATCCAAATAGTCACGCACCAGCGGGTCGTTCAGGTCGCTGACCCAGTCAATTTTAACTGCACCGGGAACGTGGCCTTTGTTGTAAAGCAAAACATCCTCATTAGACTCAACAATACGGATATTTGGATCATTGAGATGATCGGCCACCCACTGCGTGCTAACCAACGCCTCTGGATGAGCATATTGATTTTGGTCACTCATTTTAATTACCCCCTCTGTTATAAGAGATTGGAGATTGGAGATTAATAATCTCTAATCTCCATCTCCAAAATTTCAGTCACCGATTTTAGCCGAAACCGCGTTGAACAACTTTTCACGCACCCGCTCATTGTACATGCGGTCAAAAACCTTGTGGAAGAAACCTTCCACCACCATGCGCACGGCGGTATTGCGCGGAATCCCCCGGCTCATCAGGTAGAAGATGTACTCCTCGTCAATCTTGCCGATGGTGGCCCCGTGTGAAGCCCGCACATCGTTGGCGTCAATTTCCAGGGTGGGAATGGCGTCGGCGCGGGCGGTAGGGGTCAGGATGAGATTCTCGTTTTTGAGGTAAGAGTTGGTTTGCTGGCCGCTTTGCTCAATTTTGATGAGGCCGGTAAAAACGCTGCGGGCCTTGTCTTGGACTGCTCCATGCAGCAGCAAATCGCCGCCGGTGGAGGTACCGATGTGGTGAATCAAAGAGTCCACATCAAGATGCTGCTTGCCCCGCATAAAGTAAACGCCGTTAAAGGCCATGTTGGCCCCGTTGCCGGGCAGTTCGCTATCAAAATAGGTTTTGGTCAGGCGGCCGCCCAGTTGGCCGGTTTCCCAAACCACGTTGCTATCATTGCGGCTGACCGAGCGTTTGACATTGAAGTTGTAGACATCTTCACCCCACCGCTGCACATCCACATAGCGCACCTGTGAGCCGGGGTTGGTGTAGATTTCTACCACGCCGACATTCAAGGCCTGGCCATGCTCGCCATGAGAAATGGCCTCCTCAATGTAGGTGGCGTTGGCGTTGGTTTCGGCCACAATCAGAGTGCGCGGGAAGATGGCGCTGTTATAACCTTCCAGAATCAAAGCCGCCTGGAAGGGATGCTCTGCCTCCACATTCTTGGGCAGATAAAGAAAGACCCCTCCCCGCCACAAGGCGCTGTTGAGCGCGGCGAACTTGCCGTTTGAAGGCGGCACGGCTTCACTGCCCAAATACTTTTGCACCAAATCTGGGTAGGTTTGGGCGGCCTGGGCCAACGTGGTAAAAATTACGCCCTGCTCGGCCAGCGCCGGGTCAAGTTCAAGGTATAACAGCCGGTCATTAGCCAGCACAATTCGGCCCGCCGCCGGATATTTATCTTCCAGGGCATCGCGCACATCGTCCGGCAGGTCGGCCAGATTTTGGCTGGGAGCGACAGAGGATTCCTCCGCCAGCTTGAACTGTTCCCACCGGATGCGGCGCAGGTCGGTGCGCCGCCAATCCTCGTCGGAAGTAGTCGGCAGCGGAGTGTCTTCAAAGATCGACCAGGCCACCTGGCGCTTGTTCCGCAGCCAGGCCGGTTCGCTCAACGCGATGGACTCTACCAGCGTCCGGGTAAAAACGCCGGCCCCCAGCAGCTTGTCAGATGTTTTGGTTGGAGAGGTAGTTAGCGTAGCCATCTTACCCTACAGAGCCTTCCATTTCCATTTCGATTAAGCGGTTCATTTCCAGGGCGTATTCCATGGGCAGTTCCTTCACAATCGGCTCGATGAAACCACTCACAATCATGTTAGCCGCCTGATCCTCGCCAATGCCCCGGCTCATCAGGTAAAAAAGCTGCTCTTCCGACACTTTAGACACGCTGGCTTCGTGCCCAATGGAGACATCCCGCTCTTCGATTTCGATGTAGGGGAAGGTATCGGAGGCGGATTTTTCATCCAAAATCAGGGCGTCGCAGACCACGTTGCTCTTGGCGTTGACCGCACCCGGCGCCACCTTGATGAGACCGCGATAGGTAGTGCGGCCGCCGCCCTTGCTGATGGAT
Organism: uncultured Caldilineaceae bacterium; assembly: GCA_964505845.1. Taxonomy (GTDB): domain Bacteria; phylum Chloroflexota; class Anaerolineae; order 4572-78; family J111; genus DSQQ01. Next base: position 3,599 of record CAZDMM010000453.1, on the reverse strand, counting down.
TTGCTGGTAATCACCGAACTGGTGTTGGGCGCGGCGTGGACAATCTTGCCGCCGGCATCCTGAAGCTGGCCTTTGCCGGCAAAGGCAATGGACAGAACTTCGCCGTGCGCGCCCGGCTCCATCAGCCAGACCGCCGGGTACTTCATGGTCAATTTGGAACCCAGATTGCCGTCCACCCACTCCATCGTCGCGTTTTTGAAGGCCTGAGCGCGTTTGGTGACCAGGTTGTACACGTTGTGGCTCCAGTTCTGGATGGTCGAGTAGCGGCAGCGGCCCTTCTCCTTGACAATGATTTCGACGACGGCGCTGTGCAGGCTGTCGGTGGAATAGGTGGGCGCGGTACAGCCTTCTACGTAATGCACATAGGCCCCTTCGTCCACAATAATCAGGGTGCGCTCAAACTGGCCCATATTCTTGGCGTTGATGCGGAAGTAAGCTTGCAGCGGCAGGTCAACATGCACCCCTTTGGGCACATAAATAAAGCTGCCGCCAGACCACACCGCCGTATTCAGCGCCGCAAATTTGTTATCTTCCGGCGGCACAACGGTGCTGAAATATTCCCGCACAATGTCGGGATGCTCGCGCAGTCCGGCGTCCATATCCAAAAAGATAACGCCCTTCTTTTCCAGGTCTTCCAAAATGCTGTGGTAGACCACCTCGCTTTCGTACTGCGCCCCTACCCCGGCCAGGAACTTCTGCTCGGCTTCGGGGATGCCCAGGCGGTCAAAGGTTTTGCGAATATCTTCGGGCACGTCATCCCAGGATTTAAAGGCCTGGTCCGCCTCAACCGGCTTGATGTAGTAGTAGATGTCGTCAAAATCAATGGTGTTGAGCTGGCCGCGTCCGCCCCACTGCGGCATAGGGCGCTCTTTAAAGTGGCGATAACCGCGCAGGCGCAGCTCCAGCATCCACTCCGGCTCTTTCTTCATCCAGGAGATTTCACGCACAATATCTTCATCTAGCCCTTTGCGAGCCCGGAAGGCATAATTTTCGGGCACGCTAAAACCGTATTTATAATCGTCTAAATTAACATCAAACGTTGTAGCCATCAGGCAGCCTCCAATTCTTTCTCTTTGAGTAAAAGATCATATCCTTCGGCTTCCAGGCGATGGGCCAGTTCCGGGCCGCCAGACTCGACAATCTGGCCATTGTAGAGCACGTGGACAAAATCGGGCTTGATGTAATTCAAAATGCGCTGGTAGTGGGTGATGACGATAAAGGAGCGGTTGGGGCCAGTCAGGGCATTGACTCCTTCTGACACGATTTTGAGGGCGTCAATATCCAGGCCAGAGTCGGTTTCATCCAAAATGGCGTACTTTGGCTCCAGCAAAGCCATCTGCAAAATTTCGGCCCGCTTCTTTTCACCGCCAGAAAAGCCCTCGTTGAGGTAACGGCGGGCAAATTCCTTGTCCATCTTGAGCAGTTCCATCTTCTGGTTCATCATCTTGCGGAATTCGGTAATGGGGATGCCCTTATTCTTGCCGTCGCCGTTTTTCTCGCCTTTAACCGCGTTTACAGCCGTGCGTAAAAAGTTAGCCATACTGATGCCGGGGATAGCGGTGGGGTATTGAAAGGCCAGGAACAAACCGGCCTTGGCTCGCTCGTCGGGGGTCAGTTCCAGCAGGTTGACGCCGTCCATCCATACCTCGCCGTCTTCTACCTCATATTTGGGATGGCCGGCCAGGGCATAGGCCAGGGTGCTTTTGCCAGAGCCGTTAGGCCCCATAATGGCGTGGATTTCACCCAATTTCACTTCCAGGTTTAAATCCTTGAGAATTAGCTTGCCGTCCACGCTAACCCGTAAGTTTTTGATAATCAGCTCAGAACTCATAAAAACCTCGTTAAGACTCCTTTTATTTGCAGGTGCATGATACCCTTTTTGGTTTCGAGGCTATTGTAACATGCTCGCCAGACTTTGTCAACTATTTTGTTATTAAATATTGCAAAGTTGAAAATGTTATGCTACAATAGGGGTAATTGTTCAAGTTGCGTCGCGCTAAAGTTGGAGAAAAATATATGCTAAATTACGGATTTTCTATAAGCGGAAACACCTCATTAATTTCCAAACAAATGCCGCTGACGCGGCGACGAATTTTAACCCTGCTCAAAGAAAGAGGTGAGTTGACCGCCGACGAGTTGGCCGATTTGCTGGGCATCAGTTCGGTGGCGGTGCGCCGTCATTTGACCAAATTAGAGAGCGACCAGTTGGTGGTTTACCAGGAGATTCAGCGGGGGATGGGCCGGCCCAGCTTTGTGTACCGGCTGGGTGAAGGGGCCACCAGTTTTTTCCCCCGGCGTTATGAAGAGCTGGCGACTACCGTGCTGGAAACCATCAAGCAGTTGTATGGTTTTGAGGCGGTGGACGCTATCTTCCGGCTCCGTTCCGAGCATCTCATTGCCGATTACCAGCGCAAAGTCACCGGCCCAACTCTGGACAGCCGCCTGGAGCAGCTTACCAAACTGCGTGAAGCCGATGGTTACATGTCTACCTGGGAGCATGGGCAAGACGGGGCCTTCATCTTGCGTGAAACTAACTGCCCCATCATTCATGTGGCCGAGGGCTGCGGCTCGGCCTGCACTTATGACCAAACTATGCTAGAAAAAGTGCTCGACGCCGAAGTCATTCGGATTGAACACCTGGTGCAGGGAGATGGGGCCTGCGCCTACGAAGTCCGCCAGAAAAACCAATCCGTACAATAGACAAGGCCTGCTTTTTGGGTTATATTCTGCTGGTATTCACCAATCTCTGTTTTTATTAGAGGAGCCAATTCATGACCAAAATCACCGAAGCTCAAGTAATGGAGGCCCTCAGCCACGTGATTGAGCCGGAATTACACAAAGACCTGGTCTCGCTTGACATGATCAAAAAACTGGAAATTAATGGAGGCGAGGTCAACTTTACCATTATGTTAACTACCCCGGCCTGCCCGCTCAAACACCAGATGCAGGCCGACGCCACCGCCGCCTTAAAGGCTGTGCCGGGCGTAGAAAAAGTCCACATTAATTTTGACTCCAACATCCCGGCCGACGCCCGCCTGATGAGCAAAATGAATATCGGCGTCAAAAATGCCATCGCGGTCGCTTCGGGCAAAGGTGGGGTGGGCAAAAGCACCATGGCGGCCAATTTGGCCCTGAGCCTGGCCCTGGATGGGGCCAAAGTAGGCTTGCTGGACGCCGACATTTACGGCCCCAATATTCCAATGATGATGGGCGTCAACGAGCGGCCCAAAGGACAAAACAACAAGATTATTCCCCCCCAGGCCTACGGTATAAGAATTATGAGCATGGGCTTTTTGGTTGACCCCAACCAGCCGGTCATCTGGCGCGGGCCGATGATCCATAATGCCCTGCGCCAATTTTTGCAAGATGTGGAGTGGGGCAATTTGGATTACCTGGTGGTGGATTTGCCGCCCGGCACCGGCGATGCCAGCCTGAGCCTGGCCCAAAGCCTGAGCCTGACCGGGGCGGTGATTGTGACCACCCCCCAGCAGGTGGCCCTGAGCGATGTGGTGCGGGGGGTTGCCATGTTCCAGCAGCTCAACGTGCCCATCCTGGGCGTGATTGAAAATATGAGCTATTTTGTGGCCCCCGATACCGGC
>CAZDMM010000452.1:0-6368 GCA_964505845.1 uncultured Caldilineaceae bacterium | reverse complement strand
CGACTATGACAGCCACCCCAACCCTGGCCGCTAAAGCAACACCCACTGAAAATGTGATTACTTTAACTTTCTGGACGGTTGAGCCGGTTTCCCCTAAGGCCCAGGGTGAAGCCGGCAAATTTATCAGCAATGGCCTGCAAGCCTTTGAGCGCAACAACCCCGATCTTAAAATCAACTTACTGCTTAAAAAAGCCAGCGGCAAAGGCGGAGTGCTGGATTTTTTACGCACAGCCAAAGAGGTAGCTCCCACTATTTTGCCGGATGTAGCGGTGATGAACGCCACCGACCTGCCGCAAGCCTATGCCGAAGGTCTGCTTCAACCCCTGGACAATCGCCTGGATCGCTCCATTGTGCAGGATTTGCTGCCGGCAGCCCGCCGCATGGGCACATTTAATGAACGGCTGATTGGCATACCGCTGGGTTTAGAAATGGAGCATACCGTTTATAACACTAAAATTATAACCACAGCGCCCCTTTTATGGACCGATGTATTAAGCAGCAATACCAGGTATCTTTTCCCGGCTAAAGGCATCAATGGCCTCATCAACGACGTTACCCTCTCCCAATACTTTTCCGCCGGGGGAACCTTTCGCACCGATGAGGGCAAACTTACCATCAACGACCAGGTACTACGCCAGGTTTTAAATTTTTACCAACAAGCCGTGGCCCAGAGGATTATTGACACGGATATTCTGCAAGCGGCCAGCACCGAAGAACTCTGGCCGGTTTATCTAAAATCCAGGGCGGGCCTGGCCCAAATCAGCGTCCGACAATATCTGGCCGATCGAGCCTCTCTGCAAAACACTACCTTTACCCCCCTGCCCGTCCAAAAATTGAGCAATACCCCCGTTCCCATCAGCCATGGCTGGGCGCTGGTGCTTATTACCGAAGATATCACCCGCCAACGAGCCGCCTTGCGCCTGATGGAATGGTTTTTGTCAAGCAGCAACAACGCCGCCTGGAATCAACTCAATAACGCTATTCCCACCAGAGATACGGCTTACAAACAGGTGGCCGGTGATGATCCTTATTGGGTCTTCCTGACCGAACAGCTTAACAATGCTCAACCGCAGCCCGGTTTTGATGGTTATAACCAGGTAGGGCGCATTATTCAGCAAGCCATCGAGCAAGTGATTCGGGGCGAAGCCTCACCCGACCAGGCTGCCGCCACCGCCATGGATGCCCTGACGCCATAAAATGTATCACCCTATTTTACGTCCCGGCGCTCAACGCCAGCTAAAAAAAATTGGCGAAGCTGATTTGGTCATCGGCTTGCCAACCTATAAAAACGCCCACCTGGCTGCCCAGGTGGCTGCGGCAGCTTTGGCCGGCGCCCGGCAGTACAACCCCTCCCTAAAAACCGTCCTCATCAATGCCGATGCCGGCTCAGACGCCGCTACCCGCCAGGCTGTGGCCGCCCAGGCTTCTAATGGCTCTGCTCCCGCCATTGTTACCGGCCGTTACGAAGGCCCTTTTGGGCAAGGCAGCGCAGTGGCGGCCATTCTGGATGCGGCGCTGGCCCTGGACGCCAAAGCCATGGTTATTTTAGACAGCGCCACCCAGAGCATGCCTCCCCAATGGGTGGGTGGATTGGCCCATTTGATCCTGGAAAATAAGGCCGACCTGGTCACAGCCCGGTATCGTTGGGCCTTACCCCAGGCCGCCTTGAGCGACCTGCTGGTTTACCCACTCTTTAGAGCCTTGTGGGGCAAAAATATTCGCCACCCAGCCGCCCCGGATATAGCCCTCTCCCCTACCCTGGCCGTTGCCCTGCTTGATGAAGATATTTGGGAAACCGAGGTGGCCTCCTTTGGCTTACCGCCCTGGCTCAGCACCTATGCCATCTTGGGGCCGTGGCGAGTGGCCCAGTCAGCCCTGGGTGAAAAACAAACCCCGCTGTTTCCCGGCCAGAGCCGCACCAAAAAAAGCGACGCCAGAAGAGCCGGCGCCTACTTCAAAAGCCAGTTTCATCATATTGCCAGCACTATGCTGCGGCTGGTGTATGAATACCGCACTCACTGGGACCGGGTCAACCAGGTTGACTCGGTCTCAACCCTAACCGAGTTTGCCGCGCCGGTCAGCCCAGAGCTGCACATCCCGGAGCTTGACCCCGGCCATTTGTTAGATAATTTAGCCATCGGCTGGATAGAATATCGCGCCCTGTGGCAGCAGATTCTCACCCCGGATAACCTGGCCTGGTTAGAAGCCCTGGCTGTTTTACCGCTCGACCGGTTTTACTTCCCCTGCGATTTATGGGCCAGGATTGTCTACGATTACGCCGTCGTTTTTAACAAGGGTGAATGTGACCCGCAGCAGGTGGTTGACTCCCTGCTGCCGCTTTATCACGGGCGTTTAGCCGCCTTTAGCCAGGAAATTGCGGGCCTGTCCCTGGTAGGCTACGAAGGCACCGTGGCCGCCCAGGCTTTTGAATTTGAAGAGCAGCGCGCCTATCTCAAAAATCGCTGGCAGGCTTACCAGCCGGTGTAAAACGCCGCCGGTTGGAGGGTTACTTCCAATCCTCCAGCCTTCCAGAATGTTTATTTTTAGGTAAGTACCGGTTATTTCATACTCAATTTGAACAAGGAGAGCTTCCCCATGACCATTCGCTTTGGCACCGACGGTTGGCGAGCCGTGATCGCCGAAACCTTTACCTTTGAAAATGTCCGGCTGGTGAGCCAGGCCGTCGCCAATTATTTGCTTGATACCGCTGAACCGGGCGCCAACCTGGAAGTCGTCATCGGCTTTGATACCCGCTTTTTATCGGATCGCTTTGGCGCCGAAGTAGCCCGCGTGATGGCCGGCAACGGCATCACCGCTCACCTGGCCCGCGCCGACGCCCCCACCCCGGCTATCAGTTACAACATTGTTCACAAAAAAGCCGCCGGTGGGGTGATGATTACCGCCAGCCACAACCCACCCCGGTACAGCGGCTACAAAGTCAAAGCGGCCTACGGCGGCTCCGCCTCTAAACAGCAAACACGGGCCATTGCCCAAAAACTTTACGCCATCCACGAGTCTTTTGGGGCCAATATCATGGATTTCAAACTGGCCGAGGAAAAAGGGCTGATCCGCAAATTTGACCCGGCCTGGCCTTATTACGAACACCTGACCACGCACCTCATTAATATGGACATCATCTCTAACGGTGAACTAAAGGTGGTGGTGGATTCGATGTACGGAGCCGGCCGGGGCGTGTTCCGCGAAATCCTCTCCCGCACCCGCACCCGCCTGCATGAGCTGCACAGCGAACTCAACCCCGGTTTCGGCGGCATCCACCCGGAGCCGCTGGGCAAAAACCTTAAAGAGTTGATCAGCACCGTGCAGAGTGAAAACGCCAATTTGGGCCTGGCTACCGACGGCGACGCCGACCGCATCGGCGCGGTGGATGAAAAAGGCAAATTTGTTGACCCCCACACCATCATGGCCCTGGCCGTGCGTTATCTGGTGGAAAAGCGGAAAATGAGCGGGGCGATTGCCAAAACCATCAGCAGCACCTTGATGCTTAACCGCATGGCTAAAAAATATAACCTGCCCCTGCACGAAACGCCGGTTGGCTTTGATGGCATCGCCGAGTTGATGATCACCGGCGACGTGCTGCTGGGCGGGGAAGAGTCGGGCGGCATCAGCATCAAAGGGCATATTCCCGAAGGCGACGGTATTTTGATGGGGCTGCTGCTGCTGGAGATTGTGGCCGAGGCCGGCGTCCCCTTGACCGAACTCATCGCCGATTTGCAGCGCAGCTTTGGGCCAACAGTTTACCAGCGCCAGGACCTGCACCTCAAAAATCCCATCTCCAAAGAAGACATGGTCAAACGCCTGGTAGAATCGGCCCCGGAGACGATGGCCAGCGAGAGCGTAGTCAAAGTGGACAGCTATGATGGGGTCAAATATCACCTGGCCGATGACAGTTGGCTGCTGATCCGCCCCTCCGGCACCGAGCCGCTGCTGCGCATCTACGCCGAAGCCGGCAGCGAGGCGGCTGTGAAAGACCTGCTGCAACAGGGCCGCGAGCTGGCCGGAATATAGCCCCCAGCCGTCCCCAAGTCGGCAAATCAGAACCCCGTTTTCTTTGAGAAAACGGGGTTCTTAACCTATTTAGGTTATTTCTTTTTGGGCCAGGAAGCATCAATTTCTTTGAGGGCCGTGTCCAGGTTTACCACCCCGGAGATGTAATCAACGCTGCCTTTCCAAAATGAGCCGGCCCCAACCTCACCCGGCATTAAATCTGAGCCATCATAGCGAAAGCTGGTGGATTGGGCCACAATCTCGGCAATGCCCCGCTCCATAGGGTTGCCGTACCAGTCAAGCTGAACATCTTTGTGGGGCGACAGCGCCCCGCCCGCCGCTAGCCAGCCTTTCAACGATACTCCTCGGGTAAAGAACTCCATCACCGCCCGCACTTCATCTCGATCCCGGAGCATAGCCATAATATCGCCGCCCACCAGGAAGGGCCGGCCCGAGGCTTCGTCAATCGGTGGGAAGTAGAAAAAGTCGTAATCCTGGCCGGCTTTTGCCTCTTTGGGGAAAAAGCTGGTAATAAAATTGCCCTGCCGGTGCAGCCAGCATTGGGGCGGCTCCTTAAACATCGGGGCCGGCGCGTCGCCAAATTGGGTAGACACAATGTTGGCGCGGCCCCCTAAAACGTACTTGTCATTCAGGATAATCTGGCTCATTAGCTCAAAAGCTCGCTTCACCTCCGGCGAGCTAAAGGGCAGTTCGCCCCGGGTCCACTTGTCGTAATTCTCCAGCGAGGTTGTCCGCAGCAGAATGTCTTCGACCCAATCGGTCGCCACCCAGCCGGTAGCCGGGCCGCTTTCAATCCCAACACACCACGGGGTGTCGCCATCGGCCACAATCTGGTCACTCAGGGCGATCAGTTCATCCCAGGTTTGGGGGACTTTATAACCGGCGGATTCAAAATTATCCTTGGGATACCAGACCAGGCTTTTGCCGTTAAAGCGCTGCCACACCCCAGAGATGATGGGGCCTTTGGGCGTCGCCACCGTCACCATATCCAGCCAGCTCTGGTCATATTGGCCTCGCAAATATTCTTCGCTTAAAAAACTGCGCACATCAATAATGTGGCCCTGTTCGGCAAAACGGGCCAGCAGTCCCGGCTGCGGAAAATCGGCAATATCGGGCTTGTCGTCGCCATCTACCCGCACCGAAATGGTGGTATCAAAGGTGGTTGCGGGCCAGTACTGGATGTCAATGCCGCTCTGTTTCTCAAAATCGGCAATGGAGGCCAGGAATTTGGTTTCATCCTCCGCCGTGAACGGCCCCAAAATGCTGACAACCTTGCCCTTAAACTCGCCGGCCAGGGCGCGCTCGTAGTAGCTGCCGCCCGCTGCCGCAGCCTTTTCCTGGGTGGCCGCTTCTGCTTCCTCAGTAGCAACAGGGGTGGGAGTCGCCGCCGCAGTTTCTTTGGTAAGGGCGGGCGGCGCTGTGGGGGCGGCAGCCTGTTGGGGTTGGGCTTCGGCGGCCCCGCCGCAGGCCGTGTTGACCAGGGCTATGATCAATAACACTGCCAACAGATACCAAAATTTATTAAACATAACTGCTTTCCTTTCTTCTGCTTTGAAGGGATTAAAAATTTTTGCTATGACGACAGGTTTTTAACACTAAATTTACTCCCAAATTGACTTCACCTCCCAGATATGTAAGGATTTAAGCCGGACGTTTCCGCCCTGCACCAAAGGGGCCAGGCCCAGGCTGTCGGGCCGCGAGGGGTAGATGCGGGCCGTCAGGCAGGCCCGGCCGTTGGCAAAAACCTCCACCACCGAGCGATCCAGGAAGATGTGCAGCTTCAAGGGTTCGCCGGAGGCCAGCTCAAGCGGGCCGCCTTTGCGGTCGCGTTCCACTGCGGGGTCCAGGCTGGATTGCTCGCGCCGAAGCTCCAGCCGCTGCCAGGCCGGGTCGTAGACAAGGAGGGTCTGCTCCGCGCCGTCGGGCGAGCAGCGAAGCTTCAGGCCAAAGGCGCTGGCCGGGGTGGACTCGTCGCGGTCAAACTCAGCGATGATTTCCAGGCAGTCGCCCTGCACCCCGGCCAACAGGTTGGGCGATGCGCGCTGGAGCGCCGTCTCGCCAAAGTGATAGGGCTGCCCGCGCAGCATTTGCAGTTCCGGGGCCGGTTCGATGCCCAGCAAGCCGTCGGGCCGCATGGATAAAACGCGGGGCAGCGACATGACCCCCGACCAGCCGGCGGCCCGCTGGGCGGCTTCGCTGCGCCCTTCCCACAGCCAGCCCCACATCAGGCGGCGGCCCTGCTCATCCAGCAGGGTTTGCGGGGCAAAAAACTGCTTCACGCCCAAGTCCAGGTAATGCAGGCTTTCCGGGATAAATTTGTGCGCCTCGTACTTGCCCACAAA
>CAZDMM010000451.1:0-6373 GCA_964505845.1 uncultured Caldilineaceae bacterium | reverse complement strand
TTTTTGTCCCACCTGCAACACCACCCTGGCCCGCGAGCAGGTTTGGGGCGAAGACCGCCACTGCGAGCGCTGCGGCACGCCGGTGATCAAAAAAGATTTGAACCAGTGGTTCTTCAAAATCACCAACTACGCCGACGAGCTGCTGGATTTTTCACACCTGCACTGGCCGGAGCGCGTCCACGCCATGCAAAAAAACTGGATTGGCCGCAGCGAGGGCGCGGAAGTCATTTTCAAAACCGAGCAGGGCGGCCACGACATCCCCATTTTCACCACCCGGCCCGATACGCTGTGGGGGGCAACCTTCATGGTGCTGGCCCCGGAGCATCCGCTGGTGGCCCAACTGACCACCCCGGAGCAAAAAGCCGCCGTAGAGGCTTATGTTGCCCAGGCCACCCGCCAGACCGAAATTGACCGGCTGTCTACCGAAAAGGAGAAAACCGGCGTTTTCATCGGCGCGTATGCCATCAACCCGGTCAACCAGGAGCGCATCCCCATCTGGATTGCCGATTACGTCTTGATGACCTACGGCACCGGAGCCATCATGGCCGTGCCCAGCGGCGACGAGCGCGACTTCGAGTTTGCTCAGAAGTACGGCCTGCTCATTCCGGTAGTGGTTGCACCCAAAGATTGGGACGGCCAGCCTTTGAAAGAAGCCTACACCGAGCCGGGCACACTGGTCAACAGCGGCCCCTTCAACGGCTACGCCACCATCGCCAAGTACAGCCTGGAAGAGTGGACGCCGGAAGTGGCCGCCCAGTACGGCCTACCCGCCCCCCTGACCCCGGAAACCGAAGGCCGCCGGGCCGTGACCCGCTGGCTGGAAGCGCAGGGCATCGGCAAATTTGCAGTGACGTATCGCTTGCGCGACTGGCTGATCAGCCGCCAGCGCTACTGGGGCGCGCCCATCCCGATGATTACCTGCCAGGCCTGCGGCATCGTGCCTGTGCCCTACGCCGAGCTGCCGGTCGAACTGCCGGAAGATGTCCAATTTATGCCCACTGGCGAGTCGCCGTTGAAGTTTCACGAGGGCTTTAGGCATGTTAAATGCCCCCGCTGCGGCTTTGAAGATGCCGAGCGCGAAACGGACACGATGGACACCTTTATGTGCTCCAGTTGGTACCAATACGCCTACATGGACCCGCACTGGAAGGATGAGGAGCGGCTGTCGCCGGACGATATGCCTTTTAACCCGGTGGAGGGTGAGTACTGGCTGCCGGTTGACCAGTACACCGGCGGCATCGAGCACGCCACCATGCACCTGCTGTACACCCGCTTCTTTACCAAAGCCATGCACGATATGGGCCTGGTTCCCTTTGATGAGCCGATGAACGCCCTGTTCAACCAGGGCATCATCCTGGGCGAAGACCGGGAGAAGATGAGCAAGAGCCGGGGCAACGTGGTCGCCCCCGATGATTTGGTGCAGGCTTATGGGGCCGACACCGTGCGCGGCTACCTGATGTTCGGTTTCCGCTGGGACCAGGGCGGGCCGTGGGACAGCAAGGGCATCCTGGGGGTGCAGCGCTTTTTGGAACGGGTGTGGGAGTTGGCGACGGGCGAAAGCAGCAAGGGAGCAGGGGAGCAGAGGAGCAGGGGAGAACTGACGGAGGCGCAGTTACGCGACCTGCGGCGCAAGCAGCACCAGGCCATTCGCCGGGTGACGCAGGATTTGAAGGATTTTAGCTTTAACACCATGGTCGCCGGATTGATGGAGTATACCAACGCCTTGAGCGCCATGCGCAGCGCCGCGCCGCAGATCATGACTCATCCGGCCTGGGCCGAAGCTATCCGCACCCTGGTTTTGCTGCTGGCCCCCGGCTTTCCGCACATTGCCGAGGAGATGTGGGCCAAACTGGGCCAGCCCTACAGCATTCACCAGCAAAGCTGGCCGGCCTGGGATGAGGAGTTGGCCAAAGAGGATGTCATCGAGATTGCCATCCAAATCAACGGCAAGGTACGTGACAAGATTGAGGTTCCGACCGAGATTGGCGAGGCTGAGGTTAAGGCTTTGGCTTTGGCCACCGAAGGTATCCAGCGATTCCTGACAGGCAAAACTCCGGCCAAGGTCATCTATGTGCCGGGGCGGTTGGTGAATATTGTGGTGAAGTAATGTCTACCATCATTCACCTGGCCCGGCATGGGCGTATTGCTGATTACAAAACCGACCAACCGCTGACCGAGTTGGGCCGGCAGGAGGCGCTGGCGGCGGGTCAAGCGTTGGCGGCTCAAATCAAAGCGGAGGAAACCATCTGTTTTTTCAGCGGCCCCTCACGCCGCACCCGTGAAACGGCGGCGCTGCTGCGGGACGGCCTGCGCGAGGGGCTACGGATGCGCGGCCTCACGGCCCTGATTGAGCCGGTGGTGAGGGTGGATGATCATCTGCAAGACCTAAAATTTTACCTGGATGGCGCCAGCTACTCTCCCATTACTCCGCTCCTTGAGATAGCCCGCTGGCGCTTGCAGCAGCAGCCTTCGGCCGAACTCCAGGCTTTTGCCGGCTACCAGGCTGAGTTTTGGGCTGGCTCGGACCCGGTGGGCTATTGGTTAAGCCACCCCAGCCCGGTGGTTGAGTCGCCGGAGGCGGTTGTGCGGCGGGTGCAGGCGTTTGTGGCGGGGCGATTGGCGGACAGCGAAGCTCAGCTTCAACCCCGGCGCGAGATAGGTGTGACCCACTCTCCACTGCTGCGCAGCTTTTTGCAGGTAGTCTTTGGGCAGACGGTTGGACCGCCGCCCTTCAATGGCATGTTGACCATTGAAGCCGGGCGGGTACATTATCAAGGACAAACTGCTAATTTTTCGGACCTTTGAAGATGGCTAAACGATCTAAACAAACTGCTCGGCTCACCCAAACGGCTGCCGGCAATGAGGCAACCTTAACGGCCATGGAAAATGAACGGCGCTATGTAGCCAGAGAGTTACACGACGGCGTGGCCCAAACCACTTTACAGCTTGGCTTGCAGGTGGGCATCTGCCGCAAAATGTTAGAACGCGGTATGGTAGAGATGCTGGCGCAGGAATTAGCTACCCTGGAGTCTCGCGTCCATCACGCTTCGGCGCAGGTGCGCGAGATCATTGCTGATATGCGCCCCCCTCGCCTGGATGTTGATGCTAGCCTGGTAGAATATTTGCAGCAGGCCATAGATACACACCAAGAGCGCGGCGGCGCACGGGTCGAGTTCCATTCTCACCTGACCGGGCCTGTGCCTGATTTTTTGCCCCGGCACAAGCTGACAATCCAGCGCATTGTCCAGGAAGCTCTGCTCAACGTGCGCAAACATGCCCGGGCCAACAACGTCAGCCTGAGCTTGACCAACGATGAACATAATCTCTATCTGACGATCAGGGATGATGGAGTAGGTTTTGAGGTGAGCGAGGCCGAGGCTCGCCCGGCTGACCGGCAGGCCGCCGGATTGGCCAATATGCACGCGCGGGCGGCAGCATTGCGGGGAAGCTTATCTATTCACTCAAGCCCTGGCGCCGGCGGAACAGAATTTAAGTTGGCTATACCGCAAGGTTAAGCACGCCGGCCAACAAAAACCGCTCAACCTTAACGGTGAGCGGTCTGTTATCTGGTTTATTATCCGGCCGGTATCACTTACAATACTTCGTCTTTGTGCATTGTAACCCATAAGTACAACTTGTGGCCTTCTGGCACAGCTTCCCAACGGGCAGCAATGATATCCAACTCTTTACGAATTCCGCCCTCAGCGGGAAAGTCAAGCCGGGCCGGACGGCCCTCACGCCAGGCATTGTGGCATCGTTCTACCAATTTGGGGCCGTTAAAGGTCCGCATCTCGCACAGAGCTACCTGGCCGGGTTGCCGGCCTTCGGCGGCGCTCCATAACCACTCCTCAGATACGGCGCGAAACTCAGGCGGTGGGCCTTCGACGATGGTGATATAGGCCGGCTTTTCCAATTCCATACAAATTATGACCTCTTTTTATTTGTTTTAAGGTTGATACCCTATTTTACACAAAAATGGGCCAGTTCGCAATTGAGACAAAAGTCTATTGTGAGCAGTTCTTAAGACAGGGCTTGTCCCAGGGTGCAGTAGTGGTATAATGCACAAACCGGACCAAGCAGACGCATCCTTATGTGTCTTGCAGCCGGTGGTGCGATTGGGTACAAAAAGGCGCCTATTTTCAGCGTACAGGTAGGTACGTTGTCACTCTAAAAAAATCTCTCCAGGAAAGGTAAACTTTAATGAGCACCTATGATACCATAGTTATTGGCGGCGGGCCGGGTGGTTATGTAGCGGCTATTCGGGCCAGCCAGCTTGGACAAAAAACGGCGGTGGTAGAAAAAGAGCACATGGGCGGTATCTGCCTGAATTGGGGCTGCATCCCCACCAAAGCCCTGCTGCGCAACGCCGAGGTAGTAAATTTGCTAAAAGAAGGCAAAACCTTTGGGTTTAGTTTTGATAATCTTAAAGTAGATTACAGCGCCGCCCAGCAGCGCAGCCGCCAGGTGAGCCAGCGACAAACCAAAGGCGTCAACTTTTTGATGAAAAAGAACAACATTGAGGTGATTGACGGCTTTGGCAAGCTCAAAAGCGCCACCGAGGTGGAGGTGAATGGAACCACGCACACCGCCAAAAATATCATCATCGCCACCGGGGCGCGCGCCCGCAGCATCCCCGGCGTGGAATTTGACGGGCAAAAACTACTAAACTATCACCACGCCCTGGAATTGACCGAAGTTCCGGCCTCGCTGATTGTGGTCGGCGCGGGGGCGATTGGCATGGAGTTTGCCCACGTTTTCCGCAGCTACGGCGCAGAGGTAACGGTGGTTGAAATGCTGCCCCGTGTGCTGCCGCTGGAAGATGAAGAGGTAAGCCAGGAAGTCGGCAAGCAGTTTGGCCGGAATGGGATCAAAGTAAAAACCGGGGCCAGGGTTGAAAAAGTTGAGACAGAAGGGGCTGGGGTAACAATCACCTTGAGCCAAAACGCCCAAACCGAAACGCTTAAAGCCGACAAGGCCCTCATCGCCATCGGCGTGGCCCCCAACAGCGAAAATATGGGCCTGGAGGCGGTGGGGGTAAAAACCGAGCGGGGCTTCATTCAGATTAACGAGAAGATGCAAACCAGCGTCCCCAACATCTATGCCATCGGCGATGTGACCGGCAAGCTGGCCCTAGCCCATGTGGCCAGCGCCCAGGCCCTGGTGGCCGCCGACGCCATTGCGGGGCATGAAACCCGCGCCCTGAACTATGTCAACATGCCGCGCTGTACCTACTGCTACCCAGAAGTCGCCTCGGTCGGTTTGACCGAAGCCCAGGCCAGAGAAAAAGGGTATGAGGTCAAAACGGGCAAGTTTCCCTTTATGCCCAACGGCAAAGCGGTTGGCCTGGCAGAGAATGTTGGTTTTATCAAAATTGTGGCCGAGAGTAAATACAACGAGGTGTTGGGGGTGCATATGGTTGGCCCGCACGTCACCGAGTTGGTGGCCGGCCCCACCGGCATGATCGGCCTGGAAAGCACCCTGGAAGAGTTAGCCTACACCGTGCATCCCCACCCCACCCTAAGCGAAGTGGTGATGGAAGCGGCACACGTGGCCCTGGGAGAAGCGATTCATATTTAAGGATCGTGAAAATTATCCTCTTGGGAGGACTGGAAGAATGGAAGGCTGGAAATTCTCCAGTCCTCCATTCTTCTAACCCTCCCTCTTCATGAGCTTGTGCATGCTCATACACACGGGAGTAGATGGGAGTCGAACCCACCGGCGCCTGCTGCTCGCAACCGCCCACTGATTTTGAAGACCAGGGCCGCCACCGGGCGACATCCACCCCCGCCAGTTATTGTAGGCGATTTTAAGCTTTTGGCAATTGGCTCGAATCGGCCCTTTTTGGAGCCGATTTGACAAGCCCATATGTCCGTGATATAGTTTGGTTTTAATAATCAAAAGGCTATGACGGAAACGAGTAAGCCAGTAGAAACGTGCAGCGAGTCCGGGCGGGTGTGAGCCGGATACGTTACCCTGGCCGAAAATCCTTCCCGAGCCGCTGACCGAAAGGCCCCGCCGAGTAGACTCAGCCGGAATTGCCCACCGTTAGCCGGGCACGCTTATTAGTGCGTAAAACGTAACCCCCAAAAAACGGGGGCAGGCCGTAAAACGTAATGGTCTAGGCCAGAATAGGCCAACATTACGCTTTACGCAATACGCTTTACGTTTTATTCGTAGGCGACTAAGCGAGTGCATGCACTAAATTGGGTGGTACCGCGAGCAGTTTTTGAGACTCTCGTCCCATGTAGGGATGGGAGTTTTTTAATTTACGATTTCAGATTTACGATTTACAATTGGCGATTAACTGTACAAATCGTCAATCGTAAATCGTCCTAAAGGATACCCTTGCGGTATAAATCGTAAATGGAGAAGA
>CAZDMM010000450.1:0-6394 GCA_964505845.1 uncultured Caldilineaceae bacterium | reverse complement strand
CAGCACCAAGTCGGCCAGCGTCATAACGCGGGGCGGCCGCCACAAATCACGAATGGTCTTGGCCGAGTAGTTTAACTCAAAACGAGCGTTATAGGTAAAGCCAACCTCGGGGTGCTGCTCCAGAAAGGCAACATGGGCCTTAAGTTTGTCAGGGTGATAGAAGTCATCTTGATCCAGAAGGGCGATAATCTCGCCGGAGGAAGCCTGCAATCCGGTGTGTCTGGCTACATCCGCCCCTTGATTTTTGGGATGAACGATATATTTCAGACGTGGATCGTCAAATTGTTTCACCACCTCAGCGGTGTGGTCTGGAGAAGCATCATCAACAACGATGAGTTCAAAGTTGGGATAGCTTTGCCCCAAAACACTCTGAATCGCCTCGCCTAAAAAATCGGCCCCATTGTAGGTAGGAATAAGGACGCTGACTTTGGGAGTACTCATTGATTGCTCTTATACGATATCGGCAAATTGAAATTCTACCCGCTTAAAAAACCAATAACCCAGCAAAAAGATCACCAGCGACATCAGCGCGGAGGGGATCAGGTAAGCGCCCGGGGCCTGGCCGTTCAGCAGCACGTCCCGATAAGCCTCAACCACGCCGGCCATCGGGTTAAGAAAATAGTACGGCCGAAAATATTCCGGCACCAGGGTCACCGGATAAATGATGGGGGAGGCATAAAACCAAACCTGCAGCGCCAGGGTCAGCAAAGATTGCACATCCCGGAAAAACACATTGCCGGCGGCGCTGGCTAAACCCAGGCCCAAAATCAAAACAAGTTGAATTACCAGGATGAGCGGCAAAAACATCAAAGCAGCCGGAGTCGGCCACATCTGGTAAAAAATCATCAAAATGACCAGTAAGCCGGCCGACACGCCAAAATCCATCAACCGGGCTAACATAGCAGAAATGGGCAAGATTTCACGGGGAAAGTAAATTTTGGTCACCAACCCCATGTTAACTACCAGGGATTGGGACATATCGGTGAGTGAGGAAGCCAACAGAGTCCACGGCACTACTGCCACAAACGAGAAGATAGGGTAGGGAATAGCGCCCGTATCTACCCGCACAAAGAGCGTAAAAATCAGCGAAAAAATGGCTACCTGCGCCGCCGGCTGAATGACAGCCCACAGCCAGCCCAGGGAAGATTGCTGGTAACGCGCCCGAATGTTGCGCCCTGTCCAGGCCCACAATAAATCTCTGGCCTTGTATAAACCGCCGGCATAAGTTAGCATGGTAAATTCTCTCCCTAGTGGTTTATTAATCGTGGGGCAACTCTAGCGGCGCAACGTGAGCCGGCTGCTTTTTGGGACCGCGGCCATTGGGGCTGCCTAACGCCTCAAACTGATGATCCCAGCGGGTGTTTGGCTCAAAAATTCCGCTGTCATCGGCATAACTCAGGGCCGTTCCTTTTACCGAGAACCAGCCCGACCGCCCGCCTTTGGGAATGATGGCCATGGAGTCGCTGTCATTTAAGAACCAGGCCTCGGCAAAGTAGGTACCGGTGGTCAGTTGCAGCGGCTCCAGATACAAAGAGATGACTCCTTGCCCTCGTTCCAGGTTCAACTCATAGTCATCCAATTTAGTCCGCATCATGCACACCGTTAAGCCATCAGAACGTCTAATAAAGACCGAAACATGCACCTGACCCATTGGCCTGTAGGCGTTATAGTGAATTTGAATTTGAGCCGGCTGTTTATTGGACAGTTGCTCCAGCTCTTTTCCGGCGACATCCACCACTGCTACCTGGGTTATTTCAAGATCGCCGGACTCCTCGGCCGTGGGTTCATGGCCTGCGGCGGCAAACTTAAGCGCCCGCGCCTGGTGCAGGTCTTGCTCGTACCGCTCAATTACCTCATTGGTATCGCCATGCAATTTAACCTGACCTTTTTCAAGATAAAGGGCCGAACTGCACACCGCCTGGACTAAATAAAAGTTGTGGGAGACAAAGATAATGCTGGTGCCATTATTAATTAAAGACCGAATCCGGCCCAGGCACTTTTGTTGGAAAGAGGCGTCGCCCACGGCCAGAACCTCATCCACCAGCAAAATTTGCGGCTCCATACAAGAGGCCACCGCAAAACCCAGCCGTACCGTCATCCCGGATGAGTATCGCTTTACCGGGGTATCAATAAAATGTCCCAGCTCAGAAAAGTCAACAATCTCATCAAAGCGGTCGGCCACTTGTTTGCGGCTTAACCCCAGGATGGTGCCGTTCAGATAAATATTTTCGCGCCCGGTCAAGTCGGGGTGAAACCCGGCCCCCAGCTCAATCAGGGCCGAAAGCTGCCCGCTGGTCTGGATTTTGCCGGAGGTGGGCTTGGTGATATTGGCCAGCAGCTTCAGAATGGTGGTTTTGCCGGCCCCATTAGAGCCAACCAGGGCCAACGACTCGCCTTGTTTTAGCTCAAAGCTGACATCCTGCAGCGCCCAAAAGGTTTTATCCTTATTATTCTGGCGAAAGCCGCTCTGCATGGAGCTTTTGAGCCAGCTTGACACCACGCTGGGCAAACTTGTTCTGGTTAAGCCTAACTGGTATTTCTTGGATACATGCTCAAAGTGTACAGTTGATTTCATTAATACAATCCCCAGGGTGAGATCAGCCCTCTCAGCGATGGTTGTGACTCGCCAAAGAGGAGCGCAGGATAATCATTGAAATGAGTAAAATTACCGGTACCAGGCCAACCAATAGTGGGGTAATGGGGTTATTATCTACCAATGAGGCGCTGGTTGTACCGCCTGTTTGTTTGGCTACCACCGGTTTAGGGGTTGCGGTTGCCGCCGGTTCCGAGGGCGTTGGGGTAGCTTTAGCCACAGGGGGCAGGGCAACCGGGCGAGGCGCCGGGGGCAAGGCTGTAGGCAGTTCCACCACTGGCAGTTCAGGTGTATCGAGGGGCAGGTAGGAGTACCAAACGCCATTGCCTTTGAGTCCGGGGTCCATTCGCCAGGTGGTTAAAAGCATATTCCCCTGGCTCACCACTGCCCGCACTTCAAACGGGTCAAAGGCCTTATCGCCTTCCCGGTCGCTCACCTGAGGCCCCGAAACCACCGCTTCCGGCTCGGACCAACGGCCATTGTGCCACACACTATGCCAGGTTCCGTGAATATCGGGGCTGCCGGTAATACGCTGCGACCACAGAAAATGCAAATTATCGCCGCTGTCCTCAACCAAAGACATAATGCCGTTTATACCCACATGCCGAAAGGGTTTTGCCGGGTCTGTCCAGGTTTGTCCGCCATCCCGCGAGCGCCGGAAAAAACTCCCGTTGTAGGCTACAAACAGTTCCCCATCATGTTCTGCAATAATTGGATTCAAAACGCCATAACCTGATGTGACCTCGTCCAGGATTACCGGCTCGCTCCACTGCCTGTTGGCAAGATTCAACTGGGCGTAATTGATTTGGCGACCCTGTCCTTCTGAGTTTCTCACATCCCATACGGCATGAATCACCCCCGATTGGCCCCGCACCATATTGAGCACCACCGGGAACATGGTATCGCTATAAGTCAAAAACGTGGCGGTGGGGTCACTCCAGGTATCGCCGCTGTCAGTAGAATAGACCGCGTAAAGCCCGTAACCTTCTTGTTTGCCACTGTAAACAATAGCCAGATTACCCTGGTCATCCCCGATGATACCGGCCAGTTGGGGGTTGGCTGCTACATCCACCGAGAACGGGGCCGACCAGGCCGTCGCCCGCCCTGCGTCACGAGCCAGGGCCTTGGTGTAATATATGTAGGCCTCGGTGTTGTCGCCCCCAAAAAAAGTAAGATGGATAACCCCCATTTGATCCAGAAAAACCCCGGTCAAACGGGCATCACTCTTGAAAGGCGATAACACAATATCTACCGGCGTAGACCAGCCCTGCTCCAGAGACCAGGTATTATACACAATAGCTCCTACCGACTCCTCTTCGCCCTCACCAAGCCATTGTGAAGAAAAGGCGTGAACCGTGTGGTTTTGATCGGCTACCATAAGCGGCGGCCAGGTTCCCGCTTCAAATTCTGGAATACGCTGCACGGGCGACCAGCGAGCCGGCTGCTGCGCTGCTACCATCACCGGGCTAACCCCGGCCGCCAACACCAGCAAGGCTGCAGCGGCCACCCACCCTAACCAACATTCCTTGTTCATAGACCGTGTAAGGTTTTTGGCAAAGGTAAACATGTTATCGCTCAAAGCCAGCAAGTTTCTGGCCATAACCCAACAATACAAAAGTTGTGAGCACTTTTTTTATCCTCACATTTGGGAATATAACAGGTTTTAATAATAAAGACGTGAGAAGATAGTAAGAAAAAAGTTAGAAAAAGATAGTTGCCGCCAAAATTCATCAGGAGGTATAGCCGGTGTTATAGCTCTACTGGTACTTGAAGACTATTGTCGAAATCACAACCTTCTGCTATATTGGTTAATGCCCTGTGGGGCTGCCATATTAAGGCAGCTAACGGGCTGGTTATAACCAGATAGTTGTAATTTAACAAAATCAGGGTCAAGCTAAGAGCTTCACTTCAAAGGTGAGGTTGAATAGCCAATAGTAAAGGCCCAGTTTCCCTCTTGTTGACGGGAGGGAAGCTGGGCCTTTTTGTTGGCCAAGCTCCTTAGCGGCTAACACCCAGGGCAATTGCCTCAGGCTCATCAAGTAGGTCCCATGTATCTTACCACAGAGAAGGAAGGATGAAACGCCATGAAACAACGGATTTTAACCCTTATCTTGCTGGTGATTTGCTTATTTACCGTACCTTTTGTTGCCACCGGGCAATCACCTGTGCTCAACTTGCTGGGCGGCGAAAAAGCATCTATTACCTGCCAGGGCCAAAAACTGGTTTTGAACCGTGAAAGTAACACCAAAGCCTCGGCCAGTTGTACGGCCAGCCAGAATCCGACGCCTACCAACACCCCGGCTGTCCCTCCCACCAACACTCCGGCCCCCAAATTAGCGGTGGTTAGCTTTACCCTGGTCAACGCCGATACCAACCAGGATATCGGCCCGCTGGCTAATGGCGCCACCATTGACCTGGCCGCCCTCCCAACGGCCAACCTCAATATTCGGGCTAATACCGACCCGGTCATTTTGGGCAGCGTGCGCTTTGCCCTGGACGGCAACAACAACTTTAAAACTGAAAATACCGTTCCGTATGCCCTGGCCGGCGATGCTAATGGCGATTACGCCGCCTGGACGCCTGGCGTTGGTTCTCACACCCTCACCGCCACGCCTTACCTGGCCGCAGACGGCGGCGGCACAGCCGGTACAGCCTTAAGCATCACTTTTAACGTAGTAGGCAGCGTCAGCACCCCTACGCCCGCCCCAACCGCTACCCCGGTGGCCAGCCTGCCGCTCTGCCCGGATCACGACCCCACCAAATGGCACGGATTAGTAGACAAAGCGCGTGGTTGCCATTATGACCATACTCACAACTGGGATCCAACCATAGTTGATGACCTGTTCGGCCCGGCCGGGGCGCTGTGGGGTGGACAGTCCATTTCCTATCCGTGGGAGACCAATATGGAAAACCATCACAAGCACAGCGGCTACAAATATGGCCTCAACCGGAATCTTGGCTGTGAGTTTGCAGGTACGACCTGGATGGCTCAGAACTGTGTTGACGCCTTCCGGGTAGAGTATCATAACGCGGGCCAGTTGGACATCCCGGTACGGTTCCACTCCTTCTTCCTGGAAGCGCATATTTGCACCCAAGATGGGCGTACCTGCGGGGTTGCTCGAACTGGGGGCTGGGCCGACTTTGGCATCCTGAAAGCGCCTTACGCTGGCGCCCACGTACCTTTGCCTGGAGTTGATCCCCCCACCATCACCGAGGAACAAGCCCAGATTGAGCCATACCGGACCGACAACCCGCTCATTGGTGATAATAACTTTAACGCCCTGGATTATTACCGCCAACTGGCTCTCAGCGGCAAAGTTTCGGCCAGCAAACAAGGTTTTGGGGTCCATAACCAATCCTATTGGAGCACAGACTATCCCGTCCGGAATCAGTATGGCTACAACAAGACCGCTTCGTTCAAGTTCTGGGTCTACGACGACCCAGCCCTGGTAGATCGCAACAACCCGTCCAATCCGGTACTGATTTGCCCCAATTATGATTGCCTCTACAATAACAGTGAACATTTGGTTTACGAAGTTACGGTGAAAGTGCCGCAAGATTTAGATACGGATGGCGACGGGATTGTAACCTACAGCGGCTACACCGACCGCCAGGGCAACATTGTGCAGGGCTGCACTACCATGAGCACCGATTGCGTGCCTCTCAGTTTTGAAAATGTGCCGGTAGGGGTGGCTACCTGGGGCAGCAACAGCGACATCGGTCTTGAAACTGTTCAGCCCGGCGGAATTGTTGGGCCGGTAGATTTTGATGTTTCGCCCGGCAAGGAGTGGTGGATTGCTT
>CAZDMM010000449.1:0-6396 GCA_964505845.1 uncultured Caldilineaceae bacterium | reverse complement strand
ATGTTGTTAATCCTGTCAAAAATCTGCTATTCCCGATAATGTTTATTTGTTATCTTCGGGGGATTTCTCAGCCTTTGGCTTCGAAATGACATACCCCCGTTCCTACCGCAGAGTGGAAAGCTAAACAGTGATTGTTTATGTGGCCCTCTGCGGTTCATTTTACTCAATGAATGAGACCAGCCCATGCTCCAAACCCGCATCATAACTGCCGTCGTTGTCCTGCCGCTTGTGATTGGGCTGGTTTTTGCCGGAGGCTGGTGGTCGCTGGCCCTGGCTCTGGGCATCGCCCTGACGGCCGGGTGGGAATTTGGGCGGATGATGCGGGCCGGCGGCTACCGCACGACCCCTTTTTTTACCCTGGCCTTGATTCTGCTGCTGCTGTTCAGTCACTTTCGCTCCGATGTCAGCCTGGAGTTGGGGTTAAGCGTCATCTTGCTCGGTTCGCTGGTCTGGCAGCTTTTTCAACGTGAAAGTACGACTCCTACCGCAGATTGGGCCTTAACCCTGAGCGGCGGGCTGTACATCGGCTGGGGCATGGGCCACCTGGTGGCCTTGCGCCAACTGGCCGACGGCCTGGCCTGGGTTTGGCTGACCCTGCTCACCACCTGGGGAGCCGACACCTTTGCCTATCTGGTGGGCCGCCGGTGGGGACGCCACAAGCTCTGGCCGCGCCACAGCCCTAAGAAAAGTTGGGAGGGGCTGGGGGGCAGCTTTATCGGCGGCTTGGGCGGGGCGCTGATTATTATCCCTTTCTCTAACCTGAGTTGGACGACTGGCCTGGTGTTGGGCCTCATCATCCCGGTGGTCGCCTTATTCGGCGATTTGGCCGAGTCCATGATGAAGCGGCACGTGGGGGTCAAAGACTCCTCGGAACTATTCCCCGGCCACGGCGGCTTTTTGGACCGTATTGACAGCCTGCTATTTGTCGGGATTGTGGTTTATCATTATGCTATCTGGAAGAACGTGCTGGGGTTGTGAAAACGTTCAACGCTTCAACGTTTAACGTTTTAGGAGAAGTGTTAATGACTAAAAAATCTACCTTGATTCTCATTGACGGCCACGCGTTGGCCTATCGTGCTTATTTTGGCATGCCGCAAACCTTCAAAACCCAGGCCGGCGAGCCGACCCACGCCGTCTACGGCTTTACCAACATGCTCCTGGCCGTGTGGAAAGAGATCGAGCCGGATTACTTTATCGTCACCTTCGATGCCGGCGACACCTTCCGCCACGCTTTGTACAGCGATTACAAAGCCACCCGCGAAAAGATGCCCGACGACCTGCGAACTCAGATCACCCGCATCGAGCAGTTGGTCAAAGCCTTCAACATGCCGGTCTTTACCAAAGAGGGCTATGAGGCCGACGATTTGCTGGGCACGCTGGCCACCCAGGCCGCCGCCCAGGGCATCGAAACCCTCATCGTCACCGGCGACCGCGACGCCTTTCAACTGGTCGGCCCGCACATCAAGGTAATCTACCCCGGCGGCCAAAACCGCTTCAACGAGCGCAAATTGTACGACAAAGCGGCAGTGGAAGAACGCTTTGGCGTGCCGCCCGACAAGCTGGTTGACCTGAAAGCTATGGTCGGCGATACCAGCGACAACATCCCCGGCATCAAAGGCATCGGCGATAAAACGGCGGCCAAATTATTGCAGCAGTACGGCTCACTGGAGGGCATTTATGCCCACCTGGACGAACTACCGGCGGCGCAGAAAAGTAAATTTGAGGCCGACCGGGATAACGCCTTTCTCTCCCAAAAACTGGGCCGCATCATCACCGACGTGCCCGGCGTGACGTTGAATGTCGCCGCCGGTAAAACGATGGATTTTGACCTGCATGACGTCGCCAACCTGTTTGTCGAGCTTGAATTTAACACCATCTTCAACCGCATCCCCGGCGCGCCGCCCGATAAATCGCCCAAAGAATACGCCACCATCAAATCCAAACGGAGCGGCCAGGTGATGGCCCCCGACGGCCGCTACAGCGCCGTTGACACGCCGGACAAACTGGCCCACCTGGTCGCCAGCCTCAAGCAAAGCCCCATCCTGGCCGTTGACGTGGAAACCGACAGTACCGACGAAGTTCAAACCAACCTGGTCGGCATTGCCATCACCCCGGCGGCCGGCGAGGGCTACTACATTCCGGTAGGACACGGCGTGCAGGCTACCCTAAAGGAGACTGAGGCGCAGCCCTCTCTCTTTGACTTGCCTTCCAACCCTCCAACCCTCCAACCCTCCAACCCTCCAACCCTCCAACCCTCCAACCTTCCAGCCCTCCAGCCCTCCAACCTTCCACTCTCCCTCGTCCAATCCTCCCTGGCCCCCATCCTGGCCGACCCCGGCATCACCAAATACATGCACAACGCCAAATTCGATATGACCGTTTTAGAGCGTCACGGTATGCCGGTCGAGCCGCCCATTTTTGATACCATGGTCGCTTCGTGGGTGGGCAACAACGCCTCGGAGGCCCGGCACGGCCTTAAAGATTTGGCCCGCGAAAAGCTCCACATCCAGATGACCGAGATCAAAGAGTTGATTGGCAGCGGCAAAAACCAGTTGACCATGAACCAGCTTCCGGTTGAAAAAGTGGCCCCCTACGCCGCCGCCGATGTGGATATGACCCTGCGCCTGGTAGATATTCTGGAAAAGCCGCTGCAGGCCGACCCCCGTCTGGCCGAGGTTTTTCAAAACATCGAACTGCCCCTGATCTACGTGCTCAAAGATATGGAACTGGCCGGGATCAGGCTCGATGCAGCCGCGTTGGCCGAGATGTCAACCCAAATGGCCGGCCGCCTGGCCCAACTGGAACAGGAGATTTACCAGACCGCCGGTCTCACTTTTAATATCAACTCCACCCAGCAGCTCTCCGATGTGTTGTTTGGCAAACTACGGCTGCCCACCGAAGGTCTCAGTAAAACCAAAAGCGGTCACTACTCCACCGCCGCCGGCGTGCTGGAAAGCTTAAAAGATCAACACCCGGTAATCGGCCTGATCCTGGAACACCGCACCCTGGCCAAGCTAAAAAGCACCTACCTCGACGCCCTGCCGGCCATGCTCAACCCGCGCACCGGGCGGGTGCATACCAACTACAATCAGATTGGCGTTTCTACCGGGCGGCTCTCCAGCAGCGACCCGAATCTGCAAAACATCCCTATCCGCACCGAGCAGGGCCGCGAAATCCGCCGCGCCTTCATCGCCGAGCCGGGCTGCCGCCTCATTTCCGCCGATTACTCCCAGGTTGAACTGCGCATCCTGGCCCACGTGGCCGAAGACCCCGGCCTGCTGCAAGCCTTTGCCCATGATGAGGATATTCACGCCGCCACGGCCGCCGCCGTGCTGGGCATTCCCATTGAGCAGGTGGACAAGTACCAGCGCCGCATCGCCAAAACGGTCAACTTTGGCCTGATTTACGGTCAGACCGCCTTTGGCCTGGCCCAAAGCACCGGCATGAGCCGCGACGAGGCCCGCCTCTTTATTGACAAATATTTTGCCCAGTATCCGGGCATCAAACGCTATATTGACGAAACCAAACAAAAGGCCCTCACCGAAGGCTACCTGACCACCCTGCTGGGCCGCCGCCGTGACTTTTCTAACCTGGCCCGCCTGACCGGTGCGCAGCGGGCCGCCACCGAGCGCGAGGCCATCAACATGCCCATCCAGGGCGCCGCCGCCGACATCATGAAAATTGCCATGATCCACCTGTACCAGGCTCTGCGCCAACAAAAGCTGCGCGCCCGCATGTTGCTGCAAGTCCACGATGAACTGGTGCTGGAAGCCCCTGAAGCCGAAATCAAACAGGTGGCCCACCTTACCCGTGAGGTGATGTGCCGGGCCTATGACCTCAAAGCGCCATTGAAGGTAGAGGTCTCGGTGGGGGATAACTGGCTGGAAACCGAGCCGCTGGCTGAGTAGCAACAATTCAAAGAGGTGCAGCAGAGGCATAGGGATGCCTCTGCTGTTTCTATTTTACTATCTCAAATCCCCCGCTCTGCTCATCCCACCGATAGGTCTGAAATTCCCGTTCCCGCCGCAGGTCGGCCAGGCCGAGGTTGGCGTCAGGATCAATCAAGGGCAAACCGGCCTGCACCTCAAACCCCTCAGCCGTCTGCTCCCACCGAATCCCCACCCCATCCGGCCCATTGATAACCCCGTCGAGCGCAGCCAACTCGGTCAAAGCGTTATGGGCGGTTGAATAAACATGCAGACGTTGAATCTGCCCCATCGCCTGTTCATCCGGCGCAAGGGTGGTCAACAACAACTCCACTTGACCATCGCCGGTAACATCTACCCAGGCCAGCCGGGTGAGATTGGCGGTGCAGGGCAAATCCAATCGGCCAATCACGGTCAATGTATCCTCATGGTAATGCTGCACCAGCAGGCGGCACTCCAGCTTATCCAGCGCCCCTTTCATTTGAGCCACCCACTCCCCCAGCGAATCTAAACCTGTGTGAGCTGCCGCCTCGGGCTGGCGCGATACCCCACCCCAGGAGGGGTCATCCGCTTGATCCGGCGCGGGCAGGCCCCACCATTCGGCCTGCTGTTTGAGATAACCCTCGCTGTCAAAACTGCCGTCAGCCTTATTAAAAGCCTGGCTGCCCGCTTCGTACACCCGCAGGCCGGCAGCCTCGGTTTGCCAGTCAAACTCGCGGGCAATTTCTTGCCCGGGGTTAAGCTGCTCTCGGCTTTCCAACCGGTAAGCCTGCCCATCCCAACGATAAGTATCCACCGTATCCGGCCCAACCACCCGGCGCGCCGTGCCGGGCGGCGCCCCGGTCTCGCCCCAGGGTAAATCTTTGAGGCCAAAGCGGCGCGTGGTCAGGCGGATGGTTTGGTCATCGGGCTGTTCCAGGGCAGCGGCGACATAGTTGCGCGACAGCGCCCACTGGGCGTTGCGGTCTGCCCAGAGCAGCGGCCCGGCCCACACCTGGCTGCAGCGGTTGGCCCCACATTCAATCCAGCGCTGTTCCCAGGTAGCGTCCACATAGCCCGTCCCGCCGGTCGAGGTCAAAAAATCGGCCACCACCCGCCGTCCATCCCATGCCAGGCGCACCTCGCCGATATACTTGCCGGCGGTGTTGTCGGTGTAAAACAGTTCTGACCACCCGCCGCTGGGGTCACGTTTAAGAATGGCCGCAAAGAGATAGTACGTCTCGACCCGGCCGCTTACAAGGCTTTCCCTTTGTCCATCCCCATTGACATCTACCTCCTGGCGCTGAAAATCACTAAATTGACCGGCAGCCACCAGATTCAGAAAATCATCGGTCAACGTCCCAATTTGGGGCCGGCGGTTTTTGAAGATGAAACGCAGCATCTCCTGATCCTCGGCGCTGGGCGAGGCCGGGCTTGGCGCAGCAGCGGCCTGACCCGCCGGCAGGTTAGCCAGCAGCTCCTCCCGGCCAAATTGGCCGTAGTAGCCCACGTTGGGCTGCATCGGGTCTTTCAGGTCAATGGGTTGGCTGTGGCCCGGCACAACTTCGGCCTGGCCGGTGGCCGGATCTGCGGCCATCACCTCCAGCATATCGCCGTTGCGCTGGACGTAATAAAGCGTGGCGCCATCCTCACTCCACACCGGCGCATCCTGGTAAGACGCCCCCTCGTTTAAGCGGTGATATTGCCCGGTCGCCGGGTTGAGCAGGTAAATCCGCCGCCCGGCAATGGCCGGGTTGTCAAAAGTCATCAAATCGGCCCACTCCGGGCCGGTTTCACCGGCCGGCACGGCGGCATAGGCAATCGCATCCCCGGCGGGCGACCAGGCCACCGTGCCGGGAATCTGCTCGGTCTGGCTGATAACGGTGGTGCTTTTCCCCGTCGCCGCCTCCCACACCGCCAGCCACTTGTCCACCTGGGCCGAGCGATACCCCCCGGCTGTCACCGCCAGCCTGGCGCTGTCGGGCGACCAACTTTGGTAGCGCGGGTTGAGCAGCGCCACCTCGGCTACCGGTGCGGCCTGGCTGCGGCTCACGTCCAGGGCAAACAGCGGCAGGCCATCGGACAGGATAGAGGCGCTTAACATACCTTCCCAAAACAGCACGTAGCGGCTGTCGGGCGACCAGTGGCCAAAGACAATCTGCTGCGGCCCTTCGTCCGGCGGCGCTGCGGATTGGTACAGCCGCGCCGGTTGGCCTGGTCCGTCCTCTTTCAGTTCTACCTGCCAGATCTCAATCGGGCTGCTGACCTCTACCCCTGCGCCAGGCGGCTGTTTAGGCGTCCAGTTGTTCCTCACCACCAGCAGGCGGCGGCTGTCGAGCGACCAGGTGACGGCGCCCACCGTGCTGCCCGCCGGAAAAATGTTGACCTCCTGACCGTCCGGCTCTTGCCGCAGGTTGAGGCTGCCGGCGCTGGAGTTGATTACCGCCGTCCAGCGGCCATCCGGCGAGGGGGTCGAGTTAATCTCATCACC
>CAZDMM010000448.1:4834-6399 GCA_964505845.1 uncultured Caldilineaceae bacterium | reverse complement strand
GCGCTCGACCGCCAGCAGCAGGGCCAGAATTAAACCGTAAACCGGCTCACGATGACCCCGGCGCGTGAGTTGAGGGTTTAACCACAGAGGCATAGAGGCATAGAGAAAGTTTAATTTAAAGAATCTTTGTGTCTCTGCGTCTCCGGGGTAAAAACTGTCCCGCTTCTCCGTTATTCTGCTCAGGATTGACAGGGGCAGCCACAAAATCCGGGCCAGCAGCAAGGCCAAAAAAGGGATGAGTCCCAGCAGGTAACGATCCCACAGTTGAAAAGACAGCAGGGCATGAGCCAGCAAAAAAGCGAGAGTGAAAAGAGTGAAGAGCAAATCAATAGAGAGTCGGAGGGCTGGAAGGTTGGAGGACTGGAAGGCTGGAAGACTGGAGGGCTGGAAGTTTTCGACAGTTTCCAGTCTTCGGTCTTCGGTCTCCGGTCGTCCGTCTGTGGTCTGCGGTCGCTTGCTGGCGGCCGTTTGCCACCAGCCATAACCCAACAGCAGCGGCAGTCCTACCACAAAAACTGAATTCAACAGTGGTGAGGCAGTGCCGTACCACAACAAATCAATAAAGCCTTGCCAGCGTTGGCCCACGCCGGCCCAATTGAGCGCCAGGCCGCCGTAATTATCCAGGCTGCGGGTAAATACGTCAGGCATCTGGCTGCGGCTGAAATCCCACCCCAACAGCGGCAGGAGGGTCAGCAGGAAGGCCAGGAGAAATAGCAGAAAGTTATTGGTAAGTAGTAATTGGAGATTAAGTAAACCTCCTGCTTTGCTATTTGCTGCTTTGTGCGTTAATTTTCTCCCATTAACCAATAACCACTTACTAATTATTAATACTCCAATGACTAGCGGCCCAAAAAATACCCCCTGCTGCTTGGTTGCTATTGCCAGGCCCAGGCTCACCCCGGCCCAGGCGGCTTGACCGTAAGAGGCAGCCAGGCAGGCGGCCAGCACCCACAGCACCAACAGCGGGTCGGTAAAGGCGGTGGGCGCAAAGAGCAGGGTAAAGGGCGACAGGGCTACCAGCCAGGCCGCCGTCAGGCCGACCCACAGGCCGTACCAGCGCCGGCCCAGGCTAAAGGTAAGCAGCACGATCCCGGCGGTGGCCAGCAGGGAGGGCAGGCGGGCCGCAGTCTCGGAAACGCCCAAAAAACTTAGCGAGCCGGCCAGGAGGTACAGAAACAGCGGGGGTTTGTCAATCGGGGTCAGGGTAAGCCAGGGATCCCGCCCGAAGACGATTTGCAGCGCCCAGGCGGCGTAGAGGGCTTCGTCGTGGTGAAGACGCTGCGTCGCCAGCAAGTTGGCCGGAAGCAGTACGGAGGCCAGCGCTGCCAGGGCGACAAGAACGACCGGCGGGGAGCGCAGCGGCGCCAAGACGGTGAGACGAGAAGGCGACGCGAAGGCTCTGGGTTCATCGGCCAGGTTGGCCCTATTAAATTCCGCGTCCTCTTGCCCTCGGTTCATCGCCTCATTTTACCATAGGCCCAAAATTTGGGTGAAAAGCCCGGCTCTTTTATAATAACGCCTATGTCAACCACTTTGCTAGATGAGCCATCCCATCTCCCAGAAGC
>CAZDMM010000448.1:0-4824 GCA_964505845.1 uncultured Caldilineaceae bacterium | reverse complement strand
CGCCGCACCCTCAATCGTCTGGCCCTGGCCCTGGGAGGGGTGGGGCTGGGCGGGCTGGCCCAATATTTCTTTAGCCAGGAGTCCCTGTGGGACGGCCTGCTCTTTTACATCCTTGCGGCGGTGGTTTTTATTTGGGCCTTGTCCAAAGGCTCTCTCAGCGACGGGTCGCCGCCGGCTGACCACCGGCCGCCACAAGACACCCTCCCTGTTGGTGATGCATCCCACGCTCATGAAGACTCCTCGCAATTATCAACTACCAACTCACAGGGGACCTTAAGCTCTTACCAATTACCAATTTCCAATCTCCACCCCGGTTGGCGGCGCAACCTCGGCCTGTGGTTGGTGGGGGTCGCCCTGGGATTGTCCGGGCTGGCGTTTCGTTTTTTTGGGAATGAAGACGCCTATCCCCAGGCCTGGTGGCTTTACCTGGCCAGCCTGCTCCTGGTGGTAGGGGGCGGGCTGCTGCTAACCGCCGGCCTGTCCTGGCGAGTCGAACTGAAAGCATGGCTGTCCAACCGCACCATCCTGCTGGGGTTGGCTGTGGTGGTAGGGCTGGCCCTGTTTATGCGCCTGTATAACTTTACCGGCCAGCCTTACGGCGTGTGGTATGACGAAGCCGAAGCGGGCCTGCAAGCCCGGCGCATGCTGGCCGACCCCGGCTACCGGCCCGTGTTTTACTCGCCCATTAATATTACCGGCCACCTGCTGGTCCTGTACGCCCTGGCTCTTAACTGGCTGGGCAATAACATCCTGGCCATGCGGCTGGTCAGCGTGCTTTTTGGCCTGGGTGGAGTGGCGGCGGCTTACCTGCTGGGTCAGGAGCTGCGCAGCCCGCGCTTTGGCCTGCTGCTGGCTTTTTTGGTGGCAGTGGCCCGCTGGCATGTTAACTTTAGCCGCATCGCTATGACCGGCGTTGATACGCCTTTTTTTGAACTGATCAGCCTGTTCTTTTTGGTGCGGCTGCTCAAGCGCGGCCTGGGCCGAGACGTGTTGTGGGCCGGGTTGGCGGTGGGCTTTGGCCTGATGTTTTATACCGCCTTCCGGCTGTTTGTGCTGGCGCTGCTGCTGTTTGTGGCGGCGGCCTGTTTGTTGGGCTATGTTGACCGGCGCTGGCGAGGCTGGTGGGGCTACCTGCTGCACCGGGGCGGCTGGCCGGACCACCTGGGCCGGCTGGCGCTGCTGCTGGCAACCCTGTGGGTGGTGATTATGCCCCTGGTTGAGTTTGCCATAAACGACCCGGAAGGTTTCTGGTATCGCACCAATCAAATCTCTATCTTTACCCGGCGTGACCAGCCTGACCTGCTGAAAGCTATTTGGGACAGCAGCGCCAAACATCTGTTGATGTTTAACTTTAAGGGCGATGGCAATGGCCGCCACAATCTGCCCGGTGAGCCGATGCTCGATCCGGTGATGGCAGTTTTGGGGGTATTGGGGCTGGGGCTGGCCTTGCGGCGCTGGCGGCAGCCGGCCAACCTCTTCTTTTTGATTTTGCTGCCGGTGGCCCTGACCGGAGGCATCTTTAGCCTGGATTTTGAAGCGCCGCAGTCGCTGCGCTCCATTGCGGTTATCCCGGCGGTGCTGTATTTTGTGGCTATCGCCCTGGCGGCGTTGGGCAAAGAGGCCGAACAGGCCCTTAAGCCGCTGCCGCAGCCCTGGCTGGCTCTGCCGGCCTTTGGTCTGCTTGGCCTGATCTTTGTGCTTAATGCCTATACCTACCTGGTGCGCCAGGCCAATGATTTTGCCTCCTGGAACGCTTTTTCTACCCCGGAGACGGTTGCGGCCCGCAAGATGGCGGAGTTGGGGCCAAACTATCGCTTTTTCCTGTCGCCTTTTCTGTCTGCCCATCCCGCCCTGCGCTTTATCGCCCCCAACATTACCGACCAGAATATTTTGCCGCTGCCCGACGCTTTGCCCATCCGCGAACCGGCCGACCACCCGGTGGCGCTGCTAATCCACCCCGACGACGCGTGGGTTTTTAATGAAGCGCAGCGCCTCTATCCCGGCGCGCAGTTTGAGGTTGCCACCAGCCGCACCGAAGACGCCACCCCCATCATCTACTTTGTTAGCTTGCAGCCGCTCAACCTGCTGGCCGTGCAGGGCCTGGATTTACGCTACTATGAGCGCCAGGTTTTGGCCCAGGATGACCCGCTGCCGCCGGCCCTGCACACCGAACGCGCCCTGGCTGTGCAAGCGGATTGGCCGGCCAACCTGCCGCCGGCCCTGCTCAAAGCCGGCCCACAGGGAGAGTTTGTGGCCGAGTGGAGTGGGGTGTTGTACGCGCCGCGCTATGGCCCTTACAGCCTGCGCCTGAAGACGCCCGCTTCCGGCTGGCTGGAATTGGACGGCAACGTGATCTTTGACGGTCAGGGCGAGCAGTTAACCGGCCTGCCCCTGGCCCAGGGCAACCACTCGCTGCGGATACGGGCGGCGGTAGCGCCGGGGCAGGTTGTTTTCTCGTGGCAGCCGCCTCGCCAGGGCGAGGCTGTTGTGCCGACCTGGGCGCTTTATGCCCCGCCGGTGCTGAATCACGGCTTGTTGGGCGTGTTCTACGCCAACGATCGCTGGGAAGGCCAACCAGCTTTGCAGCGGATTGACCCATTTTTGGACACCTATTTTCACTTTACGCCGCTGCCGCGCCCGTATACCGTTGAGTGGAGCGGGTCGCTGGATGCGCCTCTCAGCGGGGTGTACCGCCTGGGATTGCGGGCGGTGCAGGAGGCCCAGCTTTATCTGGATGGGGCGCTGCTGGTTGGCACGGTGACGCCCAATGAGGTGGTGGACGCCCCCATCACCCTGACGGCGGGGCTGCACGATCTGCAGGTTCGTTTTCGGGATAATACCGACCGCTCCCGCATCCACCTCTACTGGACTCCGCCCACCGGCCAGTTTGAACCGATTCCCAGCCAGAATTTGTGGCCGCCCCTGGGCCGTTACCCGCCTCGGCCGGCTCCGCCGGTCACGGCAACCCCGGTGGCAACCCTTACCCTCAACTGGCGGGCCACGCTGGGTGGGCCGGGCAATCAACCAGGCCAATTCCTGGAGCCGCGTGACGTGGCCGTGCTGCACGATGGCCGGCTGGCGGTGGCCGATACTGGGAACCGGCGGGTGCAGTTGTTCCGCCTTAACCCGGATGTGAGCCTTGACCCGCAGAGCGTTCAGATTCTCAGCGGCGCCCCTTTCCCCTTTGAAGAGCCGTTAGCGGTTGGCGTTAACAGCCGGGATCAGATATTGGTGCTTGATTCTAGCCTGCAATGGGTTTACCGGTATGACAGCCTGGGCAATCTGCTTGACCGCTTTGGCGGGCCAACTGCTTTTCTGTTCCATCCGCGCGGCCTGACCGTTTTTGAGGATGACAGCGTGGCCCTGGCCGATACCGGTGGTTCCCGGCTGGCGTTGTTTGGGGCAGACGGCACGCCCACCGGCAGTATCGGCGGGTTGGGCAGCGGCCCCGGCCAGTTCAATGAGCCAACCGATGCCCTGCGCGATGCGCAGCAGACCTACTTTGTGGTGGAGGCCGAAAATAACCGCATCCAGCGGGTAGATGCCGGGGGCGCACCCCTGGCTCAGTGGGCCATTACCGACAGCTACGGCTTCAATGGCCCGCACCTGGCCTTTGGCCCGGATGGCTCTATTTTTATGACCGAATCCCAGAGCCGGTCATTGTATCGTTATAGCCCGGACGGCAGCCTGCTGAACCAGTGGCAAAGCCTGGGGCCGGTCAGCTTTGCTGCGCCGGTAGGGATTTATTTTGATGGTAGTACCAGTCGCCTTTTTGTTACAGACGTGATGACACATCAGGTGTATGTGTTTGAGGTGCAGGTGGAGCATGGATGAGGGGATGGAAAACTCCTCACCCCACCCAAAAACCGGAAGAACTATTACGGAAAATTGTGTTAGCCTCTTTTAAGTAGATGAATTTGTTAATGTTTTCGCAGTTGAGGAAAGAAGTGGTAGAGTATGGGGGAATGTAAAATTATTTATCACTCACCTATCGGCCCGTTAGAAATTGTCGGAACTGAGATGTATATCATCCAGATTAATTTCCTGGATACGGAAGGTGAAGTTGTAGAGAAAGAACAGGGTGATTTGCCCCCTGTAATTATGGACTGTATTGCTCAACTTGAGGCGTATTTCCGGGGGGAGCGGCGAGAGTTTTCACTGCCGTTGGAGCCAAAGGGGACGGCTTTTCAACATGCGGTGTGGCGTCAACTGTTGGCAATTCCCTATGGCCGCACCGTTTCATATCTGGATATTGCCCGCCAATTGAACAACGAAAAAGCGATTCGGGCGGTGGGGGCTGCTAACGGCCAGAATCCCATCGTGATTATCATTCCCTGTCATCGGGTGATTGGCAGCAACGGCCAGCTTACCGGCTATGGCGGCGGCCTGTGGCGCAAAGCCTGGTTGTTGAACCATGAAAAGCAGTTTAGCAGCCCGCAAATGGCGTTGTTTTAAAAGGACCCCAAAGGTTTCAAAAACCTTTGGGGTCCTTTTGTTTTAAACGGTTGACCTTTACGCGCCGCCGATGGCCTGCTTGAAAAAGCGCTCGTCTACCAAACCATCCACATCGGGTAGTTCCGAAAGCAGCCCCATCTGCATCATAGATTGTCCCAACTCAACAAACTCATCCTTGTGCAGCTCCAGATCATCGTAAGTAATGCGGTCTGGGGGAGTGGTCAGCACCCGCTCCATCACCGCCGGAATGACGCCGTAAAAGGGGGCCACATCGCGGGCGGCGGCGGAGGCATTCTCTTTGATGCGCCGGCCAATCTCGACAAAATTTTGGATCAAACGGGTCACTTTTTCGGGCTGCTCCTGCAAAAC
>CAZDMM010000447.1:4137-6404 GCA_964505845.1 uncultured Caldilineaceae bacterium | reverse complement strand
TAAAAACTGCGGGCCGGGGCATTGGTCGCCTGTACCGAAACAAAACATTGTTCAATTTTAGCCTGGGCAAGGGCGGCAAAGCCGCTTCTAAGGATGGCCGTCCCAATACCGGCGTGTTGATACTCAGGCAAAATATATAGCCGGACCAACTCGGCCCGAGGTTGGGAGGGGTGGTAGCGTTGTAAAAAATGACCAAAACCGATCACGCTATCCTGTAACTCGGCCACATAAAACCAATGACCGGCGGCATTGACCGAGCCGGCCAAATACTCAACCTGGTAAGAGCGGTCTAAGAATTCAAGCCGGTTCTCGGGGGCAATGGTATCTCGATAAGTGGCATCCCAGGTGATGCGGGCAATGTGGGCCACCTGGGGCAAGTCGGCCAACGTAGCATAGCGAATGATCAAATTGGGTGGTATTAAGGGAGCAGTATCCGGTTTCTTCATTGCAACCAACACTTCTTGATAGTTTAAATTGTTATCATAACATAAATTGGGATGATGGGGAATTTATAGCTGTTTAGGCTGGTGATAGAGGCTTCTGGCTTCGCCTCAGCGTGACATGAACGATAGGCTTATCCAGGCCACGATGCGCCGGCAGCTACTCGTGACGCACCCCGGACACCCAAGAGGAGAAGTCTGAGGTAGTTGGGAGGGTAATTTTTTCCATTTTGTAGAGATTGGGCATTTGTGATTCCGTACTGCGGGCAAAGCCGGTGACCACATAACCGCGTTTGAAATAAGTTTCAAAAATATCACGGGTTGACTCCCGCCAGCCGCGCGCAACGCTCAGATCAATCCGTTTGATAGCATTGAGATCAGGCGGAATTTGTACCAGCAAGGTATCTTCCTCCATCTCTAAATCCAGGGCGACCGGGCGCGGTAAATTACCTTCCCAGGCTACATAATTCACCAGATGATGCCTGTCTTGCTTGAGCCATTCTTCGGCGCGGGGGCGTGGTTCAGAACTGCGAATGCGCTCCCGGACCCGGTCGCTCATTAGCTCCCACTCCAGCAAAAAACGGTCGGTGGACAGCCCCACCTGCAAAGGATTGTTGACCGCCCCATAAATATCACGGGCATAATGGCGCACAAACCCACCCAATTTTTCAATATTCAGGGCAGCATTTTTGCCTAGCAACGGATCATACGTCCAGACAATTAGATCAATGCCTTGCCGGAGCATTTGTTCGCGCTGGGCCAGTTTTAACTTCATGCCAATACCCATACTTTGATATTGGGGTAAAACGCCCATGCGCTGCGAAAAGTGGTATAGTTTGCTGCCCGACATGCCTAAGTAGCCGTAAACAAACCCCACCAATTCTTCATTAACGTAAGCGCCTAGCAGTACGCCGCCATTGTGGGCCGCTGAAATAAGCTGGGTATAGGGAAACACCATCAAATCCGTAAAGCCCCAGGTAGCTCGTTGGATCTCATGGCATTTGCGCAAATCGGTTAAAGTATTGATGGAGCGGATTTTTACGTCCATGTCCGGCCTGATGGATCTAGAGACGAATTAATGAGAGGTGGGTTAATCTTCCATAGTATATCACCCTTAAACCGGCGGTGCAAGAGCGCCCATTAAACAATTGTAGCACAGGGTTAGACGTGCCCGGTGAAAAATCTCGGTACCAAAAGACCCTTGTATTTTGCCCCATTACCCCCTAAAATTGGGGTGTTATGAATACTTTTTTTACGGTATATTTACAGGAAGGGTAAATCTTGTCCTCTCTTTGGCCGAAGCACTACTTTTAGAAACAACCAGCTTATCTTTTTGAAGCCAATCCGGGGGTATTATTCATTCGATGGTGTAAATTTTTTTAAATGTTAACAAAAACTATCCGCTTACTAATTAGAGCGTTGATTATTGGGATTTTGATCAACGTTGGGCTACAACAAATGCCCACAGAGTCAGCAGTGGTTAATCATTCTACTCTGCTGCGGCAGCCGGCGTCGCTTGGCCACACGCCTGCTCCCCTTGAGGTTGATTTTACAAATTCAGCTCCTTAATCATATAAAATACCCGTTTTCTGCTAAGGCAGAAAACGGGTATTTTATTGGTCTATTTTTAGTCTCAAATTAGACCCAACCCCGCAGTTTGGCTGCCTCGGCCACCCGTTCCACCGAAACCAGATAAGCCGCCAGCCGGTTATGAACTTTTTTAGCCTGGGCCATTTTGTGCACTGCCTGGAAAGCCGCCGTCATTTTATTGTCCAGCCGTTCATGCACCAGTTCCAGCGGCCAATAAAAATCATAGGCGTTCTGCAC
>CAZDMM010000447.1:0-4127 GCA_964505845.1 uncultured Caldilineaceae bacterium | reverse complement strand
CCAGCGTTGCACAAAAAATCTGGGATGATATAGATGCCGCGTTCATGCAGAATTTTATCTGCCTCAGGGGTGGTTGGCCCATTGGCTAATTCGGCCACAATGTTGGCTTTGATCTCGCCGGCATTTTCTTGGGTGATAACATTCTCCAGGGCTGAGGGAAAGAGAACCGCTACCTTCAGTTCCAGCAATTGTTCGTTGCTTAGAGGGGTGGTATGGGGCATACCCACCACCGAGCCGGTTTCCTTTTTATGGCGCACGGTAGCTTCAAAACCCAGGCCGTCCTCTTGATATATCCCCCCTTTAGAGTCAGACACCGCCACCACGCGCATACCCAGAATTTCTTGGGCTAATTGGTGGGCAAACCGGCCGGCGTTGCCGTAACCTTGAATGGCGGCGGCCTGGCCTTTTAACTCCAACCCCAGTGCTTTGGCCGCTTCGCGCACCGTATAAATGCCGCCGCGGGCTGTGGCGTCTTCTCGCCCGGCCGAGCCGCCCAGGGCCAGAGGTTTGCCGGTGATGACCCCCGGCACGGGGTAGCCGCGAATGGTGCTGTACTCATCCATCATCCAGGCCATGATTTGAGGGTTGGTGTAGACATCCGGGGCGGGGATGTCCGTTTCTTCACCCAAAATTTTCCAAACGGCTCGAATGTACCCCCGCGCCAGCCGCTCCTGCTCGGTCGGCGATAATTCTTTAGGGTTGCACACTACCCCACCTTTACCCCCACCCAGGGGAATGTCTACCACCGCCGTTTTCCAGGTCATCCAGGCGGCCAAGGCCCGCACCGTATCCAGCGTTTCATCAGGATGCCAGCGCAGGCCGCCCTTGCAAGCCCCGCGCGCATCGTTGTACTGCACCCGAAAGCCTTTGAAAACCCGTACGCTGCCGTCATCCATTCGCACCGGGATGGAGACAATCAATTCCCGCATCGGTTCACGCAGCAGGGCGTGCGTGGCCGGGTCTAAACCCAGAATGGCGGCGGCTTCGTCCAACTGGCGCTGGGCAATTTCAAATGGATTTAGTTTAGACATAAGCTATCCTTTCCATAATGAATAAAAATTTTCACAAAAAGAGCGAACACTCCGCAGGAACGTTCGCTCCAAAAGTCAATACCTGAAATATTGTTAGCCTCCTCCATAGACATGCTGCCTTGCATGTCTACCTTATTGAATTACAACTTCTATTATATGCCCGCTTTTTTTACCCTGCCTAGTGATAAATGTCACGGAGTCGCCTGTTACTTGGGCTGATTTTGGGCCGGCAACTGCTCCCGCAAATGCTGCTCCGCCAGTTGAGGATTGGCTTTGCCTCGGCTGGCCTTCATCACCTGCCCCACCAAAAATTTGATAACTGTCTCTTTGCCGGCTTTGAACTGCTCCACCGGCTCCGGGTTGTCGCTGATGACCTGCCGAACGATGGCGCTAATCTGGTCGCTATCGCTGATCTGGCGCAGCCCCAACTCGTCCACAATTGCCTGGGGTGGACGACCGCTCTCAAACATGACCGCCAGCGTTTGCTTGGCGGCCGGCTGGTTGATGGTGTTGGCGGCGACCAGTTCAATCAAAGCCACCAGATGTTCCGGCTTGATTTTCACCTGGCCGATGTCCAGCCCTTTTTCACCCAGCAGCCGGAACAGTTCGCCGGAGACCCAATTGCTGATGAGCTTGGGCGTGACGCTTGGTTTGGCGCTGGCGGCCGCCACTACGCTTTCGTAATACTCGGCGATGGCCCGGTCTTCAATCAAAACAAGCGCCTCTTTTTTGGAAAGGCCAAAATCGGCGGTGTAGCGGGCCAATTTAGCGTCGGGCAGTTCCGGCAGGTTGGCCTTGATTTGCGCAATCCACAGCGCGTCGAGGTTGAGGGGCGGCAAATCCGGCTCCGGGAAGTAGCGATAGCCGGTATCGCCCTCTTTGGTGCGCTGCAGCACGGTGATGCTGCGGTTCTCGTCCCAGCCCATCGTCACCTGCTGGATGGCGCCGCCGGAGGCCAGCACCTTTTGCTGCCGCTCGATTTCATAGGCGATGGCGTTGCGCACCGAGCGGAAAGAGTTGAGGTTTTTGATCTCCACTTTGACGCCCCATTTGCCGGTAGCCACCTCTTGCAAAGATAGGTTGACCTCGCAGCGCATGGCCCCTTTTTCCATATCGCCGCTGCTGACGCCCAGGTAGCGCACCAATTGGCGCAGCTTGGAGACGTAAGCATAGGCCTCTTCCGCCGAGTGAATATCGGCCTCGGTCACAATCTCCACCAGCGGCACCCCGGCCCGGTTCAGGTCTACCAGGCTGTAGTTGTTGACGTGGACCAGCTTGCCGGTGTCCTCTTCCAGGTGAACCCGGCGGATGCGGATGCGCTTGCTCTGGCCGCCGTCCGTCTCGATGTCCACGTAGCCGTTGAGGCACAGCGGTAGCTCGTATTGGGAAATCTGGTAGCCTTTGGGCAGGTCGGGATAGAAGTAATTTTTGCGGGCAAAGACGTTGTGGAGTTGGATGTCGCAGTTGAGCGCCAGGCCGATCATGATGGTGTACTCGATGGCCCGCCGGTTGATAACCGGCAGCGTGCCGGGCATGCCCAGGCAGACCGGGCAAACGTGGCTATTGGGCGGCGCGGCAAAAAAATCGGCGCTGCAGCCGCAGAACATTTTGCTGCGGGTGTTCAGTTCGATATGCACTTCCATGCCAATGATGGGTTGGTAGGTCATGAGGCATCCTCAAAGTGACGTTTAAGTTTCATTCAATAAATCCTCGATTTCTTTGAATACCTGATTCAAAGTTGGTTTTTGGGAAGCTTGCGGAATTTCGTTGGGGCCGACATGTTTATGATGGGGAAAGGTTGGCAACTCCGGGTAATGGGGCGCATTGTCGTAGCGGAAGATGTGTTCACTGCCTTTGAGATAGGTATAGGAATAACGCAGAATCTCCGGATAGCCCGGCTTGGTATCAATAACTTCGTCAATAGTCAGAAATGAGCTATCCCAAAAAGAAACCCGCGCTCGAAAGAGTCCACGATAGAGATCAAATGCCTGAGCTATTACAGGTTCTTCGGTAAAGACAATAGTTCGGTTTTGTTGGATGCTGCGCTTCAAACTCTCAAAGTAATCCAGGATATGCATAGTGGGGAGCTACTGTCAGGAAATTGCCGGTGTCATCCGTTCAAGCAATTCTTGCAGACCGGCCCAAACGATAAAATCTCGTTGATCACCCATTTCACCCCGCATAAAGCGAGGATAAAACTCTGAAGTTTTCATGGCGTAGCGTGTTTCAAAGTTTTGAAGCTGCTGCTGTAGGATTTGAAGCCCCTCCACTTCGTCTACCGTTGCCTCATCCGAGACAGGCATCACCAGCACCAACAAGCGTGCTTGGGGCTGCACTCCCTCAGGCTCTTGCTCCAGCCGCACCAAACCCTGACCTTCGTAAATTGCTTTAATAATTTCAGACATCGGCATTGGCTCCTTTCAAAAAGATAGAACTGACCCCTTCACCCAAATTCACGCTTGAAACTGTCACACCAAAACCCCTTCCCGTTGAACTTCTGCCCGAATGTTCAGCAGTGAGATTGGCCTGTGATTCCAGGCATCGCTGTCAATAACCAGGGTGCTAAAATTAGTGCCGTACTCCAGGTTGATCTCACATACGATGTCGGTGATGTGGTAGCGTTCCCGGCGATTCAAGGGCTGCCGGGTGATGACCAGCAAATCAATATCCGACTCCTCATCGGCTTCTCCCCGCACCACCGAGCCAAAAAGCGCCATTTGTTCCACCGAAAATTTGGTGGTGACAATGGCCTTAATTTGATGGAGTGCTTGAGACTGGGCATAAGTTAGAGAAAGGGCAAGTAAAAGGTTTTTGTCATTGTACATAATTACTAATCAAGAGGCTAACTGTCACGCCGTGGCTCAAGGCGAGCTATGTTTGGAGTGGGAATCGACGCGGTGTCTGACTTTATATATTTCCTCTTATGTATTTCGATAATATCCACCATTGACTCCTGTATTCCCTCTAACATATTCAATTTGAACGTAGTGCTCGATTTAATTTCGATCTTTAGATATTCTTCAATATCTTTAAGACCTTCACCAAGCGACCCAAGGATACGACAGTAAGCTAAAGCCCGAGATGCTAGAGCAACAG
>CAZDMM010000446.1:0-6406 GCA_964505845.1 uncultured Caldilineaceae bacterium | reverse complement strand
TGTGGGCTGCCGCTAACTTTGCCCTGGTCAGAGAAAATCGCCCCGATACGGCCATCTTAAGCCGCCAGGCTCTCTATTTGCAAACCGTTACCGAGCTTAACCGCAAAATTGTTGGCCGGGGTAATCCCAATAAGCTGCTGAATGAAGTAGTGACCTTGATCCAGCAAAACTTTGATTATGAATATGTCAATCTCTTTCTGCTACAGCAAACCTCTTACCAACTGGAACTGCAGCACCTGGCCTGGAAAAACCAGCACCCCAAACCCGAAGATTTCCTCAGCTTTAAGGTAGACGAAACCTCCCTGGTTGGCCGGGTAGCCACCACCGGCCGGACCATGCTTGTCAACGATACGGCCCAGGAACCAAATTTTTCATCTCACCCTGGCTTACCCCAGGTAAAAGCCCTATTGGCCCTCCCGCTGATTGTGGGCAGCAATCTGGTGGGCGTATTGGATATTGAAAGCAGCCAGACCGGTGCATTTAATGAGGTAGACCGCCAAATTTTACAGGCGTTGGCCGACCATGTGGCCGTCGCTATCGAAAATACCCGCCTGCAGAAGACGCTCCGGCAGCGTTTGCGCGAACAAACCCTTATTTATGAAAGCAATGTGGCCCTGGGCACCAACCTGGAAAGCGATGCCGTCTTAAAATTGATGACCCAAAAAATTGTTGAGGCCCTGGACGCCGGGGCGTGCATTATTTGCAACGTGGATGACCAAACCCTCACCACCACCGCCCTGGCCGAATATGTGGTCCGTTATCCCGGCAACCCCCTCCACACCTGGCGTAAACTGGAGGAGCCGGTCCACCTTTCCAGGGACCCCCTCACCCAACAACTGCTCAATACCAAACGACCTCTCATCAGCCGGGCCGATCCCCAACGGCCCACCGGCAGCTTGATCTGGCAAACCCCGGCCGGAACTACCGACCGCAAAATCGTCTGGGGCACGGTGCTGGTAGTGCCGTTGGAAACAGAAAAACATATTACCGGCCTGGTAGAAGTATACGACAAGAACCCTCATCGCAATTTCTCCCCCGACGACGTCCAACTTTGTCGAATTTTAGCCACCCATACCACCCTGGCCCTGGAGCGGGCCAAACTCTTTGACGAAATCCGGCAGCGTCTCACCGAGGTAGCCACTCTGTACACCCTGGCCCAGCAATTTTCTAGCAATTTACAACTGCCCACCGTGCTTGATACCATTTGCGACTCGCTGCGCCACGCCCTGGGCTGCCGCGGCTGCTGCATCTTCGTGTTCGATCACACCGGCCAGGTCTTAGAAATCCAGGCCGCCGCCGGCCTCAAGCCTCACTGGCGCAAAATAGCCAAACTCCGCCTGGGCGAAGGCGCCGCCGGTCGCGCCGCCGCCGAAAGACGCACCATTTACCTGCCCGATACCCATCAAGACCCCACCTACGTGGTTTTTGATGAAGAAGTCCGCTCCCTCATGGTGGCGCCGCTGCTGGTGCATGGCGAGGTCATCGGCACCATCAATGTTGATGACACCCAGCCCAACGCCTTTGGCCCTACCCAGGAACATCTGCTGACCATTATTGCCTCCCAGGCCGGGATTGCTATTCAAAATGCCCGCCTTTTTGCTAAAGCCGCCAAAGAGCAGCAGCAAACCCAGGCCATTATCCAATACATGGCCGATGGCTTGCTGTTGATTGATGCCCAGGGAACCATTGTCTCCTGCAATCCGGCTCTGTCTATGATGCTCGGCATGCACTCCGGCCAGATTGTGGGGCAAAAAGTCAACTCACCCAACCTACACCCCCACCTGGCCGAAATTACCGCCATCACCACCCAGCGCGCCCGCACCGGGGTATTGGCCAGAGAAATTACCATTGCAACGCCGCGCCCCCGCAACCTGCAAATCTTCTCCACTACCGTTGTGGATGACTCCGGCCAGCCGGCCGGTGAGGTGCGCGTGGTGCATGACATCACCAGGGAACGCGAGTTAGATCACCTCAAAGATGACTTTATGTCCACCGTCTCCCATGAACTGCGTACCCCCCTCTTTTCCATCCAGGGTTTTATCCAGATTATGCAAGAGGATGACAATTTAGACCCGGCCACCCGCAAAGAGTTCCTCAGCATTATCCACAATCAGGCGGTGCAACTGAGCCAGATGGTCAACAACCTGCTCGACCTATCTAAATTTGACGAGGGCAAACTGGAGTTAGAACGCAAGCCGGTTGTTTTGCTGGATGTCATCCACCAAACGATCTTAAAATTACAGGGTTTTGCCCACCAACAAAAAGTAAAATTAACCTCGGCCCTTCCGGCCACCTTGCCCACCCTCATCGGTGATGCCCCCCGGCTGGAACAGGTGCTCACCAACTTAATTGGCAATGCCATCAAATTTACCAACGTGGGCGGTCAGGTGGATGTCTCGGCGGCGCTGAATGGGAACGAAATTCTGGTGCAGGTCAAAGATTCTGGCATCGGCATCCCGGCCGAGGCGCTGGAACGCATTTTTATGCGCTACTACCAGGTTGAAGACCGCAGCGAACGCTCGGCCAGGGGCAGCGGCTTGGGCCTACACATTGCCCAGCGCATTGTCAAAGAGCACGGCGGCCGCATTTGGGCCGAAAGCGAAAGCGGGCGGGGCAGCACCTTCTGTTTTACCCTGCCGATAAAATAGGGAGAAGCCCGAATTTGTGGCGCACCACTGAGAACGAAAATACGCACCACGCACTACGCACCACGTCGTAGTACGTAGTGCGTGGTGCGTAGCCAAGGATTTTGCGTGGTGCGTAGCCAAGGATTTCTTGAACACAAACCCATTTTCGTGGGGGAGACATGTACGCGCTCGATGATGTGGCCGCCGACGCAGCCGCCTTTC
This sequence comes from uncultured Caldilineaceae bacterium, assembly GCA_964505845.1. Classification (GTDB taxonomy): domain Bacteria; phylum Chloroflexota; class Anaerolineae; order 4572-78; family J111; genus DSQQ01. Next base: position 3,557 of record CAZDMM010000446.1, on the reverse strand, counting down.
GCCAGGCGGTGGCCGCCGGACAGGCTTATAAACCACTCTACGTCAAAATCAAGCTGGTCTGGACCTGTAACCTGCGCTGCGGCATGTGCCATCACTGGCGCTGGCAGCGCCAGGCCCCGCTGGCCCTCGACCGGCTCAAAAGCGCCATTGATGAACTGGCCGAACTCGGCTGCCGCAAAATCCACCTCAGCGGCGGCGAGCCGACCATCCACCCCCACCTGGGGCCGCTGATCCACCACATCAACCAGCACAACATCCGGGTAACCATGACCACCAACGCCACCCTCATCACCCGTCCCAAAGCCGAAATGCTGGCCGAAGCCGGGCTGCGCGGCGTCAACGTTTCTATTGACAGCCCCGACCCCCATCTGCATGACCGCATTCGCGGGGTGAAAGGGGCCTGGAAGCGGGCGGTCAAAGGCTTGAAAGTTTTGCGCAAAGAAATGAAAAAAGGCAAGGTGCGGATTAATACGGTGGTGGGGCGGCTCAACTACAATAGCTTGCTGGCTTTGCCAGACCTGGCCGCCGATTGGGGGGTAGATTTTCTCAATTTGATCCCGCTGGATGAGCACACCGGCGATTTACAGCGCCTTAGCAAACGCCAGATCCAGGATTACAATGAGCGCATTGCCCCGGTGTTGGCCGAAAAGGCTTTAGCCTGGGGGCTGATGCAAGACGCGCAGCAGGCTTACCCCTTCGGCTTGACCGCTCAGGAGGCCAGATTCAGCAAAAACGGCCTGTACGCTCGCGGCTATTATGAGCAGCAGCCCTGCTTTGCCCCCTGGACCCACGCCCTGATTGACCACATGGGCCGGGTGACGGTCTGCTGTATGCTGCGCGAAGCCCCGGTCTTGGGTGATTTGCGCCAGCAATCCTTCCATGAAATCTGGACCGGCGCTGCCTACACCGCCCTGCGCACCGGCGAGACCCTGCCGCTCTTTGCCACCTGCCGCCGCTGCGACGACTTTTTGGCTCAGAACCGGCGGCTGGCCGCGATTGCTCAACCAGAACCTTCTCAGTAGGGGCAATCCTCGCGGTTGCCCCCCCTGCGGCGGGGCAGACGCAAGGTCTGCCCCTACCCGGCGTAATATTCGCCTAAAATTTGGGATAGACCCGTGATTGGAGCTTATCCTGAGCTTGTCAAAGGGTGCGCCATCCAAGCAGGTGGACGGCTCAACTCAAATCAGAAAACAGATCATCATCATCGCTGTCAAACACGCCAACGCTCTGAAACACCAGAACATCTGCCGCGTCAAAGCTGCGGGCCGTTTCGGCCACGGCCACCGGTTGAGCCAAGCCTTGCTGACAAGCCAGGCAAACCAGCCCACCCGCTGTAATCTCAACGTGCTCATCACAAAACGAGCGGCTGCATTTGATACAGTGGGTGACAGCCTTATTGGGGCAACGATGAGGCGTCAAAAAACCAACAATCATTTCGCATTGCGTGATAGCGGTCATCGCTCACTCCTGAGGAGATTGGTTATTAGAGATTAGAGATTAGAGATTGGTGATTAATGAATCTCTAATCTCCAATCTCCAATCTCTCATTACAGCATGAAAATCTGCCTACTCACCGACAAATACCCTCCCGACCCCGGCGGTTTAGCCAATTCCACCCGGCGATTGGCGAGCGGATTGGCGGCCGCCGGCCAGACGGTGCACGTCTGCCTGCCGACTCCGGCCCTGCCGCCCGGTCAAATTACCCTAACCGACACAGCGGGCGTAACCGTGCATCGCCTGGGCGCGTCGCGCCGGGTTGATGATACCTGGGCCGATTGCTTTGATCTGATAGTTCGGCTGCACCGCCGGGTAGGTTTTGACCTGCTGCACGGCTACTACCTGGCCGGCCCCGGCCTGGCGACGGTTTACGCGGCGCGCTATTTGGGCCTGCCCAGCCTGGTCAGCGCCCGCGGCAATGATGTGGATCGGGCTGCCTTTCACCCCGACCACACCGCCACCCTTATTTGGGTGTTGCAGCATGCCACCGCCGTGACGGTTGTTTCACAGGATTTGGCCCGCAAGGCCCGCGCCCTGACCCCAAACTGCCAACCCCGCGTCATTCCCAACGGGGTCGACTCAAACCTGTTCAGCCCGCCCCCCTCCATGGAACCTATCCAAAAACTGGCGGGCCGGGCTCCTAGCGAAGCACCCCTGGCGGGCACGCCCGGCCCAGTGGTGGCTCCCACGCCACCACTGCTGGAGTTTTCGGATAGGCTCTTGGAACAAAACCATCACGCCCCGCGTCTGGGTTTTGTGGGTGAAGCCCGGCTCAAAAAAGGCTTGACCATTTTGCTGCCGGCCTTTGCCCGGGTGGCGCAGCAGCAGCGGCAGCAAGGCCGGCCCACGCCCACCCTGTCGCTCATCGGCGGGGTCCGCCGCGATGACGCCGACATCGTCAAAGTTTTTCAGGCCAGGCATCCCGACCTGACTCTGCAAATTATCCCTTACACCGGGCAAGAGCAGTTGCCGCCGCTGTACCATCTGCTTGACGTGCTGGTTTTACCTTCGCTGCGCGATGGTCTGCCCAATGCCCTGCTGGAAGGCATGGCCTGCGGCTGCGCCATTGTGGCCGCCGAGGTAGGCGGCATTCCCGACGCCCTGCGCCACAATGAAAACGGCCTGCTCGTCCCACCCGGCGAGGTCAACGCCCTGGCCGAGGCCATCGGCGAGTTGTTGCAGTCGCCGGAACGCCGCGCCGCCCTGGGTCAAGCGGCCCGCCAAACTGTGGTGCAGCAGTTCACCCTGGAGCGAGAATTGGCGGCTAACCTTAGCCTTTACACGGATTTAACATAATTCAACCACAAGCTGCGCAAATTTCACTGATTCAAAGTTAAAAAATCTGTGCAATCTGTGTAATCTGTGGTTATCTTTCCTATCATACCACACTCGCAACGCTTGACGGGTGCAGCAGCCTTTGATACACTGACAGCAAACGGGCCTGAGCCAGCGGCCAGGTAAAAGCTTGATGGGCATGGACGGCGGCGTTTGCGCCCAGGGCAGCGGCCAGAGCGGAGTCAGCCAAAACCGCCAAAATCTGGCGGGCCAGGTCGGCCGGGTCATCCGGGCTGAACAGCAGCGCCTCCCGCCCGGCGCTGACCAGCTCCCGCACCACCGGCAAATCGGCGGCGATGATGGGCCGCCCGCAGGCCATGTACTCTAAAATTTTAATCGGGCAGCAGCCCTGGTTCACGTTGCGGTCATTGTAGCCCAGTGGTGCTACGCACACATCGGCCTGAGTGATAAGGGCCGGGGTTTGGTCGTGAGGAACCGGCGCTTCCAGGCTGACGTAATCTTCCAACCCCAGCTTGCGCAGCCGCTTTTGCAAGGCTTTGAGCTGAGGTTTGCGGCCCGGCCCCACCAGGCGCAATTGCACCAATTTTTCTGCCAGCACCAACGGCAGCGCCGCGATGAGCGTGTCTATCCCCTGCCAATCGGCCAAAGTGCCCAGGTAGAGGAGGGTGGGAAGTTGGAGGGTTGGAAGGTTGGAAGTTGGAAGGTTGGAGGGTTGGAAGGTTGGGAATTGGAGGTTGGAGATTCTTTGTTGTCCGTTGCCGGTT
>CAZDMM010000445.1:0-6407 GCA_964505845.1 uncultured Caldilineaceae bacterium | reverse complement strand
TGGCGGCGTTGCGGTAATCAATGGCCCGCTTGCCGTTCCAGCTTTTGAAGACGGCTTCGGTGGCCAGGCGCATCTGCTCCAGCGGGTCTTGGGGAAAATCTCGTCCGGTGTTTTCTTTGAAGATTTTCTTGAACTCCTGGGTCACTTCCTTCCAATCGCCGGCTTTGAGGTCGGAATCGCTTTCAACCCCGGCCTTGTGGCGGGCTTCGGTCAGCACTTCTTCAAACGGTTCATCGGGGATACCCATGACCACGCTGCCAAACATTTGGATCAGGCGGCGGTAGGAGTCGTAGACAAAGCGCTCGTCGCCGGTAAGTTTGGCCATGCCTTCAACCACTTCATCGGTCAGGCCGATGTTCAGCACGGTGTCCATCATGCCGGGCATGGAGAACTTGGCCCCGGAGCGGCAGGAGACCAGCAGGGGGTTGGTGGGATCGCCGAATTTTTTGCCGGTTTTCTTTTCCACAGCCTTCAAGGCTTCAAGCTGCTGCTCCCACATCCCGGCGGGGAACTTTTCGCCTTCGGCCAGGTAAGCGTTGCAAGCTTCGGTGGTAACGGTGAAGCCGGGGGGAACAGGCACGCCGGCGCGGGTCATGTCGGCCAGGTTAGCGCCTTTGCCCCCTAACAGGGCGCGTACCCCATCCCAACTACCGCCGACATATTTTTCGGCCTCCTCGACTTCTTCAAACAGGTAAACCCATTTTTTACTCATTGTACTTCCTCCAGAAAGTAGGTATAGACGATAAAGATAATATAGACCCCACCTCCGCCTAAACGAACAGAGGTGGGGTCGTCATTGGCCCTGAGTTCTTTAATTCACAAAAAAAGGTGGATTTTGCGCGGATATGAACCGGGACAAAAACCATCACCCATTATATGCCTGTGAGGAATTTTAGCCAAGTTTATGGGCTTCTGAGGAGTGTCCACGAACCTGCGGCACGCCACCGACGATGAAAATCCCTCACCCCGTCGCTGACGCGACTCCCCTCTCCCACGCCAAAGGCGCGCAGAGCGGGGAGAGGGGTTGGGGGTGAGGGCTATTTTCGAAGGAGATTCTTCGTCGCTTCGCACCTAAGAACGGCATTTGCATTGAAACGCCAACAGAACCTAAGCTCCTTTTGATAGAAACCCGACCGTTTTTTCAATCACCTGCACGCTGCGGCTGGTATCAAAATAGGTGCGCCAGTAGCGCAGTTTACCCTGGGCGATTTCAAAGAAAGCAAAGTCGTGATCCTCGCCGCGCCGGCCGGTATCGGGGTTGGTGCAGGCAAAGATTTGCTCACACACGCCAAAGTAGGGCTGGGTAGGGTCAAAGATGAAGCGCTGCGGCGTCACCATTGTGTCGCGGTAGTTGGCAAAATAGATGCGCGCCCCGGCTGCCAGAGCCGCCCGGCCGGCCACATAATCCCAGGGCGGCTGGAGCACTACTTCGTCATGAATAACGGCCTGGAGCTGGGCCAGGTTGTGACTGGACCAGGCCTGGGCGTTGGCCCGGATGACTCGCTCCATCTCCGCCGGGGTTGGAGGCGGGCCAGGATTGGGGCAGGGCGACCAGCCCTCGTCGGGCAGAGGCGCATCAAGCCGGGCTACAGGGCGGCGGCGCACCGGGTCAAGATAGGTGCGCCAGCGGACAATCAGGCCGGCCGGGCCAAAATCGAGCACCGTGCCACCCAAAAGCTCCTGGTAGCCCGTCTCGCCGGGCCGGGCGGCGCGGCTCACCCACTCGATGGCGGCGGCGGGTTGGGCGGCGTCAACCAGGATGCGCCGGGGCTGAATCTGCAGGATTCGCCACTCGGCCAGGCGGGCCGGCAGGGCTGATTGCACTTCCTCGCGTCCGTGCCAATGGCCGCCCGGAAAGATAAACGCTACGGCGGGGTGCAGCGTAGCGCCAATGGCTGCCGCATCCCTGGCGGCCCAGGCGGCCAGGTGCTGCTGAATCCCACTTTCAAGACGGGAGCGGAGGGTGAGTAAATCCATCGTTTAAACCTCAGCCTGATTTTACAAGAGTTTATTTGAAAGAGGCAAGTGGAGAGAGGTATTCGCCCAAATAAACATGCGTTCTATGGCAATTAATGATATACTAACGAAAAGCCTCTGGAGAATATCTGGTGGGAATGGCTGCCAGTAACAACAAGCAGACAAATTTTAATATGAAGAGAATGCCGCCCGAATTGCAGCGTCAGTTGGCGAATCTTTATGACGGGGGGCAAATTGATGACCCTTTAGAGACCAACCAGATTTATCAGGGGGATGCGCAGGAACTTTTACGCAAGATTCAACCTAACAGCATCGCCCTCAGTATTTGGTCGCCCCCTTATTTTGTCGGCAAAGAGTACGAAGCTAACCTATCGTTTGACGATTGGCAGAATTTACTGGCCACAGTTATCGCTCTCCATTTTCCGATCATTAAACCGGGCGGTTTTCTGGTGATTAATATCGCTGATATTTTAGTTTTCAAAGACTCGACCATGCCCAAAATACAGGCCGAGGTCGCCAGCAGCAAACGCTCGCCGGTAACGCGAGAGGATGTGCTACAGGCCATGACCGAACATCCTGACTATAATCGTTATCAAATTGCCAAATTGTTGGGCTGTAGCGAACAAACCGTTGACCGCCGCTTGAACGGGAACAATATTCGTGGCGGCAAATACGAAGCCCAAACTCGGGTCAAAATTGTGGGCGGGCTGATTGAGGAGTGGGGGCTTAAGGCTGGTTTTTACATGTACGACCGGCGAGCCTGGGTGAAGGATGCTGCCTGGGAAAACTCACGCTGGCATAGCCTGTCTTATAAATCGGTGGATGAGTTTGAATATTTGTACATATTCTGGAAGCCGGGTGTGACCAAAATTGACCGGAGCCGGCTTACCCCGGAGGAGTGGCGCGAGTGGGGATCGCGGGGCGTGTGGTCTATCCCATCGGTGCGGGCCAATGATGACCACGAAGCCAAATTTCCGCCGGAACTACCACGTCGTTTTATCCAGTTGTTGACTGAGCCGGGTGAGATAGTGCTGGATTGCTTTATGGGCAGTGGCACGACGGCGGTGGCGGCGGTTCAACAGGGCCGGCGGTTTGTGGGGATAGAGTTATTGGATGAATATGTGAAGCTGGCTCAGATCAATGTTCAGAAAGCGCACCTAGCGCAACAACAGTTGAAACTACCACTTATCTCCTCTCCACTCTTCGGTCTCTCAATTGCTCCCATGCTCTGCGAATCCTCTGTATCATAGAATTGTCGAAGCTCAAATAGTTTTTAAGAACGATATTATCTACATAATCTAGAGCCTCATAAACACAATCTCTCCGTAATAAATCCTCCACTTTGGCCGGGTCAATTTCAATAGAAGGGCTATACGGGATGGGTAATTCCTCAGCCTCACGTGGCTCTAATTCCAGCACACCGCCGCCATAGCTGCGGCCACACACTTCGGCCCAGGCTAAAGTTAAGGAATTAAAGAAGATTGCCGCCAATAAATCTACATTTATGCCTTCTTTCACTCGCACGCGATGAATGGTATCGGTGGAGGCGGCCTTAGCTCGGTTAACTACCAATAGCGGGTAGCGGTGAATCTGGCGGAATAAAAAAGCATCGGGTATATAGATGGAAGGCACATCAAACCATCTTCTTCTAATCCGGCATTTGTAGCCCTGGTGAATATGTTCCTGTTCCCCAAAGTTGAGGTATTCTTTGACAGCTTGGGGTAAGGCGTCAAAAGCCACACCCGTTAAATTGAGCAGGAAAGAAGGATACTGCTTTTTATATTGGCAAAAATCTTCCGGGTTAAAACAGGTTGTTTTCAAGGCAGAGGTACGCCCAATGATGGGCATGGTTAGAGGCACAGCTTGAAATTCGTCCTTTTGGGCTTCGGTTAAAATAAAAAAGCTATTCCGCCCGGTGACAATCCCCACATCCACTTCGGCCAGTTGGCCCAATGGAGTTAATCCGGCGGCGCTTTCGGCCTCATCTAAAGCGGCAAAAGCTGCATCCTCAAGAAATAAGGATGTCCATTTCATCCCCACTCTGGAATGTTTAGCCGGCACGTGGCTTACGGCCTCGGTCAGGCTATTTAAATGCAATAATTCTTCACCATCCAAAAATTCAATGGTGTGAATATCTGAGGTGAGATGGTTCTGCTCACGTTTGCCTTCGGCCAGCAGTAAAACCACTTCTTGTTGAATTTCGGGAAAAACTAAGCGTTTAAAGCCAACAATCACAATATGCTCAAATTGAGTCGCCAGGCGGTCGCGTAATTCGTGGGCGTACTTAACTTGTAACAATTCTGCCGGTACCACCATGGCCAGGCGTCCGCCTTCTTGAAGAAGCTCTATGCTCAATTGCACAAAGGCAACCCAGGCATTGGCTAATTTTGTCGGCTGGTAGCCAGCCTGTCTCAAGTAGCTAAAGGCTCGATTACGGCTGTCGTCGTCAAAATATTGAAATCTGATAAAGGGCGGATTACCGACAATAAGATTAAATTTATCATTTTGCTTGAGCTGAGGATACGCCGTGAAGAAATCCTGGCAGACCCACTCAATAGCCGTCCCGTTCCCTCGACAAGGCTCGGGATAGGTTTTGCTAAATGACTCGGCTCTAGCTTTGGCTTTGCTCAACTCGTTATCATTCAGTTCTATGGCCACAATAGAGGTAGGTGGATATGGCAAGTTTGGCGCCTGTTGGAGCAGAGCCATGACAAAGTTACCATCGCCACAGCTTGGCTCTAAAATGCGTTCCACGTTATCTCTAAGACCCCACCGGACGAGGTATTGGGCCAATTCAAGGGGGGTGTAATAACCGCCTCTGAGTTTACGGCTGTCGGCGGCTTGTTTGTTGCTGGGAAATGAGGCCTCAAGAGCCTTGAAAAAACTTAGTTGAGTCATGGCAGGGATTATACCACACCTGCCACAATCTAAATATCCAGGACGAGGATTTAGTCGTGCGGAGGTAAACCCTTATAACGGTTCACATAATGAGGATAGAGAGTGTGTGAAAATTTTTCAATGCGAAGGTTAGAGTCTTGAGAGGGTACCAGAGAGTCAATCTCGCCTGTCTCTGGATGCCAGATGATTAGTGAAAGCGCCTCGGCCAGATGCGCTTGATCTAAAACATCCTTTCTTGAGCCTAACCGTTCCAGAGTACGGATAATATCGCTCTCTTGTTTGCGACCAAGTGTAGGTTTCGGTACAACCACAATAAAGGCGACCAGGGCATAGGGAAATCGGGTATGGACCGTAGCAGCTTCAGTTGCCAAATCATTGACCATATTTTGCCAGTTTTTCCCCACACTTTTGAAATCGTTAAGAGTTTTACTATCAAAGACAACACGTGGCCCATCAGGACGATAGGCTGCATCAAAATTCTGAGGCCGAATTCCGCCAATGACTCTTACCGAGCCAACCTCAACACAATCAGAAACAGGAGGAGTAAGCGCAATACCATTGGCGCGTGTTATCGGGATATCGCCCAACATGACGGCCAAAGATTTGGCAAACGCAATATCAATAAAGGAGGCAAAATTCACAGATTGATGCCGGTCAAAACAGCGAGGACTTTTACTTTGCTTTGTTTCAGGGTTGGAGTCTCCAAGCCATAGCTGGCCCCACCTTTTGAGTTCTTCGGTGGATATGTTCAATGGGGGCATGAAATCCGCTAATTCTGCCATAGCTTACTCCTGGTCTATTCGTTTTTAGAGTTTAATCCAGGTCTAACTCATCTCGCATGAGTTTATCAAGCGGAACGTTGAAAAAATCTGATATTTTTACGATGAAGTCAGCCGATGGCTGTCTAAGCCCATTTTCAATCCGGCTAATTTGGCTATTGGTAGTTTGCAATTGCTCTGCTAATTGTCGTGTTGTCAAACTATGTTGCAATCGCAAAGTTTTCAGTTTTTCACCAATTCGCTCCATCCCCTGACTCCCCATCACCTACACTATTTGAATCCATAAAAATCTATTGATGCCATTTGACACCAAAAATATTAGGGGTATAATTGATGCCAATTGGCATCAAATTTGATTTCCCTTTGTATTAGGTCAAGGAGACAAATTAATGGGCACCTACGACCACAAACAAGTCTTATCCGATTACGCCAACGGCAGCATCACCGTTGAAATGGCGGTGGGTCACACCTTGCAGCACCTTGACAAACTGTACGAACTGCAAACCATCACCACCATGAACCGCTATGAACTACGCGGCAAAGTAGACAGCCTGGAAAGTAAGGTATCTTCTTTACAAACCAGGGTTGATTGGCTGGCGTCTCTGGTTGAGAAATTGCTGCCTAAAAAGGACCCTCCGGTATGACCTAAAAAAACAAGGTTGATTTTTAATACAAAGACGCCAGGACGCAAAGGCGCAAAGCTTCTTAGGGTTTTTGCACCCTGATGTCTCTTGGTTATATTTTTGCAGCTCA
>CAZDMM010000444.1:1172-6423 GCA_964505845.1 uncultured Caldilineaceae bacterium | reverse complement strand
TGAAGAAATAAAGGGGTTCAACTATGCAGATCATTATTGTGGGCTGTGGCCGTATGGGGGCCGAGCTGGCGCATCGGCTGTACCAACAAAAACATCACGTGGTAGTGGTTGATCAGAACGCGGCCGCTTTTGATAATTTGCACCCGGATTTTAGAGGGCGAACCATTGAAGGCGACACGCTGGCCCAGGATGTGTTGGAACGAGCCGGGATTGAGCAGGCTGACGGCCTGGCTTCACTCACCAATTCTGACATTGTGAACGCCGTGGTGGGCCACATTGCCCGAACTATCTACCGGGTGCCTAAAGTAACGGTGCGCAATTATGACGCTCGCTGGCAAGTGCTGCACGAGATTTTTGGTTTGCAGATGGTCAGCTCGGTCATTTGGGGGGCGCAGCGCATTGAAGAGCTGCTGTACGGGGCCGACGTGCGCATGGTTTTTTCGGCCGGCAACGGCGAAATAGATATTTATGAGTTTGTGGTGCCGGAAAATTGGCGGGGTTGTGAGCTGACCGAACTGCTGCCGAACAGTGAAGAGTATATGGCGGTGGCTATTACGCGCGGCGGCCGGGCCTCGCTTCCTAAACCCGAATTCTGCCTGGAAGCGGGCGATGTCATTCATCTGAGCGCGACTCTGGCCGGTATCGAAACCGTGCGCCAGCGGCTCCATTCTATCCGGGAGGGATAAGTATGTTTGTTGTGATCGGCGGCGGCGGCCGCACCGGCACTCAACTGGCCACCCTGTTAGTGGCTCAAAATCACGAAGTCCACCTGGTTGAAAATCGCCGCCATATCCTGGCCCGTTTACACCGGGAACTGCCCACCGAAGTGATTTATGAAGGTTATCCCACCGATCCACTCATGCTGGAGCAGGCCGGCGTGCGGCGGGCCCAGATGGTGGCAGCCTGCATGGATGATGACGCCAGCAACCTGGCCATGTGTTTTATGGCGCGCAACCGCTTTAATGTGCCGCGCACCATCGCCCGCATTAACAACCCCCGCAACGCCTGGTTGTTTGATCAAAAATTCCACGTGGATGCGGCGGTTAACCAGGCCGAAATTATGGCCGGCCTGATTGAAGAAGAGATGGCTCCCGGCTCTATGATGACGCTGCTCAAATTGCAGCGGGGCAATTACTCGCTGGTAGAGGAAATTATAGCCCCCGGCGCCAAAGCAGTTGGAGTGGCCCTTAAAGACCTGCCCATCCCCGATAACTGCGTTATCGCGGCCGTTATTCGCAATGAGCAGATTGTCACGCCGCGCGGCCTGCTGGTTTTTGAAGTGGGAGATGAAGTGTTGGCGGTAGCCGACCCCCAAAGTGCGATTGAACTGGCTAAATTGCTAACCCCGCCTACAAAGTAACACTATGACCAAACCTATCATTACCGTTGTTGGAAGTTTTTTGGTTGGGATGACCCTGCGCACCAGCCATATGCCGGTCTTTGGCGAAACCCTGCTCGGCTCAGATTTTGATCTAGGCCCCGGCGGTAAAGGCTCTAACCAGGCGGTGGGCATCGCCCGGTTGGGGGCAGATTCCTACTTTGCCGGTATCATTGGCCGGGACATGCTGGGCGAGGTAGCTACCAAACTCTATGCCCAGGAAGGGGTTAACACCACCTACCTGCACCAAACCGACCGCATGCCCACCGGGGTCGGTTTTATTATTCTCAACCAGGCCGGTGAAAACGGCATCATCCTGGATGTTGCCGCCAACAAGCTGGTAGACGCCGCTTTTGTGGACAGCGTCGAAGCCCAAATTGCCCGCAGCGATGTGGTCATGTCGGTGTTAGAGCTGCCGGTTGAGGCGGCCGGCCGGGCCATGCAACTGGGCCGGAAGCACGGCGTCCGCACTATCCTCAATCCCGCTCCGGCTACCCGGCTTGAGGCCGCCATTTTACAGCATGTGGATTACCTGACCCCCAACGAAACGGAACTGCGGATTCTGTTGGGTTTGCGGCCAGATGACCCTACCCCCACCGAAACCTTAGCCCACCGGCTAAGGGAGCAAGGCGTGGCTAATTTGATTGTGACCAGGGGTGAAAAAGGGGCGCTGGTGCTTACCGCCGATGAGATTTACACCGTGCCGGGCGTCGAGGTGGAGGTGATAGATACCACGGGCGCGGGCGACGCCTTTAACTCCGGGCTGGCCGTGTCGCTGGCCCAGGGTAAAACGCTGCCGGAGGCGGTCAAATATGCCAACTGTGCCGGCGCCTTGGCCTGTACCAAACTGGGCGTCATCCCGGCCCTGGCTGCTCGCCCAATGGTAGACCAACTGTATGCCAAGAATTACCTTTGCTGATAATCGTGGGCTTTGTTTGTGGTATAATACCGGCGTAAGCTTTAGAGTCTTCAAAAGAGGGCAGATATGGCCGAATCCACTTACAACAAAGCGCTTTTTGCCGGCCTGGTGTACGATGAGGAAGGCAAATTACTGGAAACCACCCATGTAGGGGCAGAGCCAAACTATATTATTTTGGATGGCGATTTTAAGCGACATGTGGCGGCCGAACTTGTTGATCGCCAGGTGGTCGCGTGGCTTCAACAGCAGGCGGCGGCTAACAAAGAGTTGGTGTCAACCCAGTTGATGCAAATGCTGGGCAAGGATGATCTCTTTACCAAAGCCATGATTGATTCTTCCATTACCCACATGGATGAGCAGGTGATGCAGCAGGGCATCCCCGATGACGCCCGCCTGATGCTGGGCATGATGGGTTTTAAGATCATCGTCAATATTCACGGGGAACTGGTCAGGTTGGATGCCCCGGTCCAGGATGTACCCGGCGACGACGAAGAATTTTAGGAGAAATAGATTGTTGCTCCCCTCACCGGGTCGTGCTACAATCGGCGCTGGATAGATGGAAAACGCCAAAGTATTTTATCAAAAGTTGAATGAACTTCTCCCTGCTACCCCGGTGGCGGTGGCTACGATTATTGGGGTGCGGGGTTCTGTGCCGCGCGAAGTGGGAACCAAGATGATTGTGCATCCCCTGGGACAACACTACGGCACAATCGGCGGTGGTTGTGGCGAAGCGGATGTCATCCGGGCCGGGTTGGATGTGATTGAAACCGGGCAGCCCAAGATTGTGACCGTAGATTTAACCGAAGATATTAGCATGCAAACCCTGGGCGTTTGTGGCGGCCTGATGGATGTCTACGTGGAGCGATGGCAATTATAGGGTGTCAAGTATTTTAGTGTGGATGTGTCAAGCGTGGATGTATCAGGTCATTCTTGACACTTGACACTCGGACACCTGGACGCTTGGCAATTCTCACCATGACCGACCAACTTCTTCCCCAGCTCCTTAGCTCAATTGAAACCGGACGCTCGGTGGCGCTGATTTTGATTGTTAAAGCCAGCGGCGCTTATGCCCCGGCCCTGGGGGATCGAGCTTTGGTCTGGCTGGATGGGGCGTCCTCGGCAGATTTGGGGCTGGGCGCGTTGGGCGCTCGGATTGTGGCCGAGGCTCGCCAGTGTTTATCACTGCGGCGGCCGCAGCTTCTCACTTATGATGAACCCGATGGCCAGCTTGAGGTTTTTGTAGAAGTGCAGCGCCGCCCCCCGACGCTGATTATCGTCGGGGCGGGTCATGTGGCCGTGCCGCTGGCCCAACTGGGCAAGCTGATTGATTTTGAGGTGGTTGTGCTGGATGACCGGCCTCAGTATGCCAACAAACAGCGTTTTCCTATGGCCGACCGGGTGCTGGCCCAACCTTTCCAGCAGACTTTGCGCGACTGGCCCGTTGACAACGATACTTATATTGTCCTGGTCACACGCGGCCACAGCCACGATGTGGCCTGTTTGTTGGAGGTGATTGACTCGCCAGCCCGCTACATTGGCATGATTGGCAGCAAACGCCGCATCAAAGGCGTGTTTGAGTTGTTAACCCGCGAGCAGGGCCTCAGCCCGGACAAGTTTGAGCGCGTTTACGCCCCTATCGGTCTGGACATTGGGGCTGAAAGCCCGGCGGAGATTGCCGTTGGCATTATTGCCGAAATTATCAATGTTTACCGGGGTGGGCGGGCCGTCTCACTCTCTGATGCTCTGCGCGCTGACCGGCGTCTGCCGCTGCACCCGGGGCGGGTTCAGTGAGTTGAGTGACCAGCATCATAGGTGAGGATGAGCGATGAGTTTAGTGATTGTTGAGACTCCTGTTCCTTTAAAAACAGATGTAGATGGCGTGGTTCGCATTGGCAATACCCGTGTTACCCTGGATACCGTCGTTGCTACTTTTAAAGAAGGCGCCACCGCCGAGGAAATTGTCACGCAATATCCCAGCTTGTTGCTAGGCGATGTCTATGCGGTCATTGGCTACTATCTCCAACGGCAAGTTGAGGTGGACGCCTATTTGCAGCAGCGCCAACGACTGGCGGAGCAAGTTCGGCAGCAAAATGAAGCCCGGTTTAATCAACAGGGTATTCGGGAACGGTTGTTAGCCCGTCGCCTTTCCTCGGAAACAGAGGCCAATGCTCCAACTGCTGGTTGATGAGAATTTTAACAACAACATCGTGCGTGGAGTTTTGCGCCGGAAAGCGGATGTGGATATAGTGCGTATCCAAGACGTAGGCTTATCCCATGCGGATGACCCCACAATATTGGAATGGGCCGCACAACAAGGGCGCGTGTTGCTAACGCACGATGTTAGTACCATCACCAAATATGCCTATGAACGGATAGAGGCTGGCCGGGGAATGTCTGGAGTCTTCGAGGTTAGCCGGACGGCCCCGATTGGACAAGTGATAGAAGATATTTTGTTGCTCGTAGAGGGTAGTCTGGAAGGTGAGTGGGAAAGCCAGATCATCTACTTGCCGCTCAGGTAGGTTCTGATGCCCTGCGTGCCGAGCGGCGTCTGCCACTGCGCCCAGGATGCGTTCAATAGGGTTGAGCGGCAAGCCTGATAAAAAGAAATTTGGAAGACATACATGGAAGAATCTGCATTTGTTTCAATATTTGAAGCCATTGCTTCTGAAGTTATCGGAAAAACGGCTGTCGTAAGAAGAAGTGCAAATCTTTTCTATCAATTATACTTAAACCGAAGTCTAAAATTGGCAGTTTCCCTTACCAAACCTCCGGCACGCGGGTCATCTGCATTTCAAACCGATATTTGTATTTTTGAACTACTGAATGGGGTAGAATTTCCGAGAGTGGTTATTGAATTCAAACCTAAAATTACTACTCATGATATTCTCACTTACTCAGCCAAAGCAGGTAAGCACAAGAAAATCTATCCTTGTTTACAATACCATCGCCACTTA
>CAZDMM010000444.1:0-1162 GCA_964505845.1 uncultured Caldilineaceae bacterium | reverse complement strand
ATAATGAGAATTTAGATTTTTTTATCGCCGCTAAGAAATATAGCAGTGAAGCTGAGATAAAGCCATTTGCTAAAAAATTAATTGAGAAGGAATTAGAAATATCACGAATATTAGAGCAAATTCACTTTGCTGACCGTGAATTTGATTATTATCGAACGGAAATTATTTTTGGTAGGTTTGGAGATGCCTAATGAAAGTATTGTGAGGTGGCCTAGACCTTCTTCAATTCTCATTCTCACGCTTTGCGTGGGAACGTTAACCAAGTTCACAAAAAGAGGTAATTTATGGCAAACTTTATCAAAGAAATGATCACCAACACCGGCGTAGCTGGTGAAATTCTGCAATTTTTGTGGGCGCGCAAATTGTGGTGGCTGATCCCGATGGTGACGGTGCTGCTGCTGTTTGGCCTGCTGTTGATCTTTGCCTCGTCTTCCGGCGTAGCGCCCTTCATTTATACACTGTTTTAAGACCGTTCCAAACTTGGACAGACCAGACCACCTGTAGCCAGAGATACCACCAAGACACAAAGGCTCTAAGATTTAAATACTTCTTTGTGTCTTGGTAACTTGGTGGTTAACTTCTTGCGTATGCACAAGAATCTAACTTTGAAAGCGTAATATGAAACTCATCACCATTATTTTTGGCATTCTACTGATAGCGCTCGGCGTGTGGAGCTACGTCAGCACCGGGATGACCAGCCTAACGGCGTTGATCCCGGCACTGTTTGGGCTGGTGATCGGTTTTTTGGGCCTGATCCAGGGGCGCTGGAAGCACAACAACCCGCTGTTCGGAGCGGTCATGCTCTCCATTTTGGGCTTTCTCAGCACCGTCAGAGGGTTGATCACCTTCCTCAGCGGTGCGGAGTCGGCTCGCCCAGCGGCCACCCTCACCCAGGCGCTCATGGCCGGCCTGTGCCTGCTCTTTGTCATCCTGGCTGTCGCCTCAATTAAGGATTTTTGGAAAGGTTGGAAAGCTTTTGGTCACTTTCTGGGCAACATGGTGGCCCGGGTGATGCTGACCATCTTTTACTTTACCATCTTTGTCCCCTTTGGGGTGGGCGTCAGATTGTTCAGCGACCCGCTCCACATCAAATCCCAACCCAGGGATTTATGGCGCAGCCGCCACACCGGGGACCAAAACTTAACTGATGTTTTGAGGCAGT